>NZ_JAILZZ010000007.1:0-94879 GCF_023512215.1 Kyrpidia sp.
CGAAAAATGATATCGAACGTAATTTTGTCCGTCCCAGCGTTTTTGCTTCGGATCGTTTTGGCCAGATCCACCAGTTTCGCCCTGCTGCCCCCGCCCTCCCTCGGCTCTAAAGTTTTAGACCGGGGGAGGGGCCGGGAGCGGTTGTCCGGGGCCCTGCGCGAACTGACTCCGATACAGTTCGGCATAAAATCCCCCCCGGTCCAGCAGTTCCCAGTGGGTTCCCTGTTCCACCACTTGGCCTTCCTTCATCACGAGAATGATATCGGCCTCTCGAATGGTGAACAGGCGGTGGGCGATCACAAAGCTCGTTCGGCCTTTCATCAAAGCGGCCATAGCCTGCTGGATCTGGGTCTCCGTTTGGGTATCGACGCTGCTGGTGGCTTCATCCAAGATCAGGATCACCGGATCGGCCAGGAACGCCCGGGCCGTGGACACAATCTCCTCCTCGGTGGCCTTCTCCCGGCCGTAAGCGATGTTCTCCCGGATCGTGCCCTGGAACAACCAAGTTTCCTGAAGCACTATGCCGAACATCCGCCGAAGCTCGGCCCGGGGCAGGTCCCGAATATCCACGCCGTCAACGGCAATCCTTCCTGCATTAACATCGTAAAATCGCATCAACAGATTGATCACCGTGGTTTTGCCCGCTCCGGTGGGTCCGACGATCGCCACGGTCCTCCCGGGTTCCACCCGCAAGTTGAAATCGCGGATCACCAGGGACCCCGGGACATAGCCAAACTCGACCCCGGAGAACTCCACCTGCCCCCGGGGTTCACGAATGTGGACAGGCGTCGTCGCCTCAGGCGGTTCTTCCTCTTCATCTAGCAGTTCAAACACCCGCTCCGCCGAAGCCATCGTCGACTGGATGACATTCGCGATACCGGCGAGCTGAGTAATGGGCTGGGAGAACAACCGAGCGTACTGGATAAAAGCTTGGACATCGCCGATTTGAATCGCACGCCGGGTGACCAAGATCCCTCCCACCCGCTGACAAACACAAAACCGAGGTTTCCGATAAAATTCATGAAGGGCATGATGATGCCGGACATAAACTGGGCTTTCCACCCGGCCTCGTAGAGGCGCTCATTGATCCGCTCAAAGGTCTGAATCGCCTTCTCTTAGTGTCCGAAGGCCTTGACTACCGAATGTCCGGTGTACATCTCTTCCACATGCCCGTTCAGTTCCCCAAGAGCCGTTTGTTGCCCGAGAAAATACCCTTGAGACCGCCGGGCGATCATTTGGGTCACGATCAGGCTCAGGGGCAAGGTTAAGGCGACCACCACCGTCAACAGCGGACTGATACTCAACATCATGGTCACCACCCCCACGAAGGTCACCAAGGAGGTGATGCGGGTCAAACTTTGCTGAAGGGTATTGCTGATGTTGTCGAAGTCGTTGATAAACCGGCTCAGAATGTCACCATGGAGCTGGGAATCGAAAAACCGGAGGGGCAGCCGGGCGAGCTTCTCGTTTACTTCTTTTCTCAGCTCATAAACAGTCTTTGGGGCGGCCTGGGCCATCAGGACCTGCTGGACATAGGTCAAGCCCGCACTGAACACGTACAGAACGGCCAAGATCGCCAGGGTCCGTACGAGCCCCAAAAAATCCACCCCTCCACCGGGGACGCCCCGAATTTTTTGCATCACCTCTTCAAATATCGCTGTGGTGGCATCTCCGAGGATTTTGGGAGTGGCGATGTTGAACACGGTACTGAACACCGCCGCAACAACCACCACCGCCAACTGCCCGCGATAAGGGCGAAAACGGGCCAACAGCCGCAAAAAGGTCTTGCGAACTGTTTTGGCTTCTCCGTCGGCATCCCCAGGCCGCCGTGGCCGTGAAACCCTCCGACGCGGCCCATCGAGCGGCGCGCTCCCTCCCTGTGTTCGCTCACGCCAACTCCTCCTCCGATAGCTGGGATGCCGCGATCTCCCGGTACACCGGGCATGACCGTATCAGTTCCCGATGGGTCCCACGACCCACCAACCGCCCCTCGTCCAAAACGACAATTTGGTCGGCGTCCATCACCGTACTGATCCGCTGGGCGACAAGAATGACTGCCGCGTCCCGGGTCTCTTCCCGGAGGGCGGCCCGAAGCCGGGCATCGGTTCGAAAATCGAGGGCGGAAAAGCTGTCGTCGAACAGATAGATATGCGGCCGTCGCACCAAAGCCCGGGCGATGGCCAGGCGCTGCTTTTGCCCCCCGGACAGGTTAGCGCCCCCTTGGGCGATCGTCCCCCGAAAGCCACCGGGCATCTCCTCAATGAACTCGGCCGCCTGGGCCACCTCCGCCGCCCGTCGGACGTCCTCTTCCTGCGCGTCTTCCCGGCCGAAGCGGATGTTCTCCTCCACCGTCCCCGAGAACAATACAGGCTTTTGTGACACATAGCCGATTCGACTTCGCAGTGTCCGTTGGGGAATCCGGCGCACGTCCTCCCCGTCCACCCGAACCGAACCTTCCTCGACATCGTAAAAACGGAGGATCAAGTTGAGGAGGGTCGACTTCCCCGAACCGGTCCCCCCAATCACCGCCGTGACCTGGCCGGGACGGACACAGAAAGAGATATCCACCAGGGCCGGTTTTTCCGCCCCCGGATACCGGAATGTCACATGTTCGAACTCCACCGCGCACTCCCCTTGGCCGTGGGGAAGGGCCGTGGCAGTGGGCTCGGGATCTCGAATCTGGGGGACCGTATCCAGAACTTCCCGAATCCGGCCGGCAGAAGCGGAGGCCCGGGGAATGAGGAAGAAGATCATCGAGACCATCATGACGGCAAAGAGGATCTGCATGACATATTGGAGGAACGCCATCAGACTGCCCACTTGCAAATCCAGGTGGTCAATGCGCAAACTGCCGAACCACATGATTGCTAAAGTAGAAAAATTTATGATTAACATGATCAGTGGCATGAGAGCGGCCATCAACTGGTTCACCCGGATCGTGGTGTCGGTCAGATCGCGGTTAGCGGCGTCAAACCGGCGCCGTTCGTACTCCGTGCGGTTAAAAGCCCGAATCACCCGGACACCGGTGAGACTTTCCCGGAGCACCCGGTTTAACACGTCCATTTTACCTTGGATCGCCCGAAAAAGGCCCATGCCACGGCCGAGCACCACCCACAAGGCGACCCCCATCACCGGGACAACTACGACGATGACCAAGGAAAGCCGGGCATCGGTGAGGATGGCCATCACGATGCCGCCGATGGCCGAGAGCGGCGCGAGAACTATGAGGCGAAGCGCCATGTTGACGAGCATCTGAACCTGGGTAATATCGTTAGTGGTCCGGGTAATAAGAGAGGCGGTGCCAATCCGTTTGAACTCTTGTAGAGAAAATCTTTCCACCTGGGTAAACACTTGGGTGCGAAGCACCCGGCCAAAATTGGACGACACTTGGGAGGACAACCATCCCGCAGCGATAGCACAGGCCACGCCCCCTACAGCCACCGCAAGCATCCAGAGGCCAATTCGAAGGATATGTGGGACATCTCCTCGAATAATCCCCGTATCCACAATGTCCGACATGAGATTAGGCAGGTAAAGCGTGGATAGGGACTGGATAAAATTAAGCGGAAGAATTAAACCCACCGTCCCTCGGTGGGGCTTCAACAGACCAAGCAGCCGCCACATGTGCTCGCCCCCTGTGGTCACGATGTACCCAGTTGTCTGACGATAAAGATACCATACCGCAAGAAAATTGGAGATGCCGCCGACATCGATTACGGTAAATTTAACCTTTTCTTTTCCTCGAATTTCCTTCGCGTTGCTGCGAATACCCTGCCCTACTGGCTGCCCTTCGTTCTCTAATTGGCCCACATCATTGGCAGGCTGGGGAATACTTCCCGTATTTCCCCGCCGTTTTCGTCTTATCGCAAACATTTGTTTGCAATTCTTTTCCCTACCCGTTATAATAAAGAGCACCACATCAAGAGAGGGGGCTGCGGGAACCCCGTACGGGAGACCCGCACAAAAGGTGAAGAAACGCTGGGTGATCCATGCTGTGTTTGTGGGGTTAATTGCGGCTGAAGCAAAAGAAGATCGTCGGCCGGTGCTGGTTGTGCAAGATGGTCAGATCCTTGATTACAACACATCGGCGAAGGAGCTAGGAATCACTCCTTCCAAGACTTTAATAGAAGCTCTTCGGCTGGCACCGGACGCCCTCGTAGTGGATTTCCACCCGCGCCACCACCGGAAGTGGATTGATGCGATGCAGGACATCCTCCGCGGATGGACTCCGTGGTTAAAGATCGTTTCAGATCAGGAATGGTATGCCGCTTTTTATTCAGAGCATCCCCGGGAACAATGGCGGGAGTTATTTGCCCGCCTGAAGGGCCGACTCCCCGATCGAGGGTGGAGGGGATATAGCGGCCTCGCCGGCCGTCCGTCGACAGCCGAAGCCATTTCCCTGCGCATCGTCGAAGAAGGCCTGAGGGCGTTCTCCCCGCCCTCTCGCATGGCGGTGCCGCCGGTGTCCGGCGCTTGGGTCGAAGATGACGCCGAGTTTGTCCGCCACCTTCCCCTTCGGTTCTTTCGGCACATTCCACCTCAGATGAAGGAGGAGATGGAACGACTCGGCGTGCACACCGGAGAGCAGTTGACGAAGATCCCCCCCGTTTTGCTACAAAGGAGGTTTGGCCCTGAAGCTCTTACTTGGCAGCACTTTGCTGCCGGAGAGCTCGGGGATTCTTTTGTTCCCCGAGACCCCGGTAAAACCTTGTCACAAACCTGGGTAGCCCCAGCTGGGGAGGCGGTCCCGACTGAGTCGACCGAGCTTTTATTAGATCTGCTGTGTGATGCATTAGTAAAGCGACTTGAACGAGAACAAGTCGGAATCCAAGGAATCGCCATCCAGTGGACCGACGATGAAGGAAACCGGGTCTGGGAACAGCATTTGTTCCCCGAAGTTCTCGCTCATCCCGAAGGAATTCGGAGATCCGCTCGGGTATTAAACATTCGCCTTCGAAGCCGGCACCCCGAGATAACCCGAATTTCCGGGGTTCAACTCACCGCCACACACCTTCATCCCCTTCGCGGGGAACAGGTAAGCTGGCTTTTACGAGGGAACGAGTTCTACCCTCCTCTCGAATTCCGGCAACAAACATGGCGATTTTTGATCGACGAATTAGGGCAAAAGTACCCCCGCGCTCCGATTCGTTTCGGACTTTCCGTTCCCTGGCGAAATCAACGACAAGCTTGGTGGGATCCTTGGCAAAACAGCTCACAAGCGTGTGGGAGTCCGCCAAATCCAATGAAAGGCTCCCAGTTGTCCTCTTGAGCCGGCTGATCGACCGCCCCGTTGCAGTCCGGGTGAAAAAAGGCCTGCCCGATTCTTTCTCGTTCCGCGGACAAAGCCACCAGATCCTCGAAATTATCGATCAGTGGGAAGAAAGCGGAGCTTGGTGGAAAGGAGAGCCTTCCTATCGAATCTACCGCGTTCAGACGGCGGATCTTGGGGTCTTCGACCTCAAACGATACAAAGAGGAGTGGCGGTTGTACCGAATCTGGGACTGAAAGAAGGAATCACCCATGGTCCATCTTCATGCCCATTCTTACTTCTCTTTTCTCAACGGCGCCTCTGCTCCGGAGGAATTGGTAGATATCGCCTCCCAGCTGGGCATTTCGGCGATGGCCCTCACCGATCGCGATACTGTAGCGGGACTTGTTCCCTTTCACCGGGCAGCTGAACGAGTAGGCATTCGACCGATTTCCGGGGCAGAGGTCACGATGGAGGACGGTACCGTTCTAACGGTCCTCGCTGAGAACGCGAAAGGATACGCCGAACTTTGTACCCTTTTGACGAAAGCCCACCTTTCCCACCCCCGCGGAGAACCGCGGACCTTGTACCAAGATCTGGTGGAACACCGGGAAGGGCTGATCGTCCTTTCCGGTGACCGAAGGGGGCGAATCCCCTCTCTGCTCCTGCAGAAACAAAACCAGAAAGCGAGGGAGATGGCCGAATGGCTTCGAGACAGGCTCGGAAAAGATCGTTTTTTTCTTGAAATCCAAGACTCCTTCACCCCCGGTAGCCAATATTTTACAGATCAGCTATGTGAACTGGCCGATACTCTCGACATCGGCGTCACCGCCACTCACGATATTCATTACGCAAGCCCGGATCAATTTCCGATTTATGATGTGCTCACCTGTATCCGAAACCAAACGGACTTGGAGTCTCCCCACCCCGAGCGCCCGTTGAACGGGAAGGCGTATCTGTTATCGCCCGAGGAGATGAACCTGCGATTTCAGCGACGTCCCGACGCTCTTCACCGGGCGATGGAGATTGCAGAACGATGCCAGGTATCCCTGGACCTTTCCTTCCCCCGCCACCCGGCCTTTCCCCACGGTCCCGGAGATACCCCCATGGCGATCCTGAGGCGCCTCACCGAAGAAGGTGCGATTCGTCGTTACGGGTCCCTCACACCGGAGATCCGCAGGCGGTTAGAACATGAGCTTGCCATTATCGAAACCTTAGGGTATGCCGATTATTTTTTGGTGGTTTGGGATGTGGTCCAGTTCGCCCGCAAGAAAGGGATTCGTTATGCCGGAAGAGGGTCTGCCGCCGATTCGGCGGTGGCCTATTGCCTCGGCATCACCGATGTGGACGCCGCGGGGAGAGGATTATTGTTCGAGCGATTTATCAGTTTAGAGCGCGGGGAAAAACCGGATATCGATGTCGATTTCGACGCCCGGCGCCGGGATGAAGTGGCTGCTTATGTGTATAACCGGTACGGCGAAGATCACGTGGCCGCCGTGTGTACCTACCAGACGTTCCAAATCCGTTCCGCCATTCGGGAAGTGGGCCGGGTGATGGGATTTCCCCCGCCCCTGCTCGATCGCCTAGCCAAGCGAATTCCGCACATGGTGCGGGCTGGGGAATTGGGAACGGCGCTGGAACGGTTCCCAGAATTGCGAGACGCGGGAATCGAACACAAACAAGTTTGGCAGCTATTCCACCTGGTGTCCGCCCTCGTCGATATCCCCAGACATATCGGCACCCATTTAGGTGGACTGGTCATCTCCCGGGACCCCTTGACCACCGTCACCTCTTTGCAACGGTCGGCCAAAGGGGTCATCATCACTCCCTTCGACAAGCGAGCGGTGGAAGACGTGGGTTTGATGAAACTGGACCTTCTTTCTCTGCGAACTCTATCCGCAGTGGAGGATACCGTCCAGCTTCTCCACCGCGACGGAAAACCGATCGATCCGGAAGATATCCCTCTGGACGATCCGGACACGTTCGCCGCCATTGGAGAAGGGCGGACCATCGGCGTATTTCAATTGGAGAGCCCCGCCCAGCGCGCCCTGCAGGTTCGTCTCAAACCCGATCACCTCGAAGATTTGGTCGCCAGTGTAGCGCTTATCCGCCCGGGTCCGATCAAAGGCAATATGGTAGAACCATTTTTGGAACGGCGAAGGGGGAATGCGGAATTCCATTATATTCATCCCGCCTTAAAACCCATTCTGGACAAGACGTACGGGGTCATCCTTTTTCAGGAACAAGTGATCGAAATCGTCACAGCGGTGGCTGGATTTACTCCTGGTGAAGCAGACCGCCTCCGCCGGGTGATGAGCCACCACCGCTCCCTCCGGGAAATGGAGGAAATTGGGAAAATTTTTCTAGAAAAGTCCATGGCCAGGGGGGTCTCCCGAGAGACGGCGGAGCAAATCTACAACTACATCAAGGGATACGCGTCATACGGTTTTTGCGAAGCTCACGCCGCCGCCTTCGCGGCCACCGCCTACCGTACGGCCTATCTGGCTCGGCATTATCCGGCGGCCTATTATGCCGGGCTGTTGAATCAGTTTCCGATGGGATATTACCCCATCCACGTCATATGTTCGGAAGCCCGTCGAAGGGGGGTGGAGATCCTCCCCCCCGATGTCAATAACAGTGAAACGGGGTGCCGTTTAGAGAAGGGAAACATCAGACTGGGACTGAACCTCATCAAAAGCCTTCCGAGGGAGGAGGTGGCGCGAATCGTCGAGGATCGGGAACGCCAGGGTCCCTTCGCCTCTCCGGAGGAGTTTTGCCTTCGAATCCATCCATCCCGAACTTTGCTTGAAAATCTGATTCTGACCGGAGCCTTTGACCGCCTTTATCCGAATCGCCGTCAACTCCTTTGGTACCTAGAAGATCTTTTGCAACATCCAGGAGTTGATATCCATTGGACACAAATCCTTCCGCCCCCCGGAGACAGCGGAGATTTCACATTGAAAGAACGTCTTTTTCACGAATACCGATTGATCCAGGTGGGATTGTCCGGCCACCTCATGGAACTATTCCGGCCGACCCTGCGAATGCGGCGATTTTTGCCCGTGGTCGATTTGGAATCCTTTGAAGGGAAAGAGGTGTGGACGGCGGGCATCTTGGTCCGCCCCCACCGTCCGCCAACCCCATCGGGAAAAACAGTGGTATTCTTTAGCTTGGAGGATGAAACCGGCATGGTGGACGCTGTGATGTTTGAGAAAGAATATCGGCGTTCAGGAGGAGACTTATTTCGCCCTGACACCATCGCCCTTGGGGTTCACGGGACGGTGGAACGCCGCCGGGGTCATCTGCAACTCGTGGTCGACCGGGTGCGAGCTTTAATTTGAACCTCTTTTCTTGACCCTCCGACACGAAGACAAAAAGGCGGGGAGAATCCCCGCCCACGATATTCCGATCCGGTTTTTGTTTCACTCTATCCATCTGTCTTCAGTAAGCCGCCGCGCTGGCTGCGGCACCCGCCGCCGGACCGTAGCCGCCCCACGGGACGAGGAGGAAGAACAGCACAAAGATCACCAGAAACACCACAGCCCACCGAGTATAGTATCCAAACACTCCGAACATCTTGGCTCACCCCCCTCCGCACTGTCAGGAAATGCAGAATGGTGCTCCGGTGTTTGGACACCTGCCGTCACCGAAACAATTCAGGCACTCACCTGCAACCAAGCCTCACCGCACCTGGCCCTCGGCCCGGAACCTTTCATTCGTCCCCGTTCATACAGCAGCGGATCGTGTCGATCTTGTTGGTATAGCGGGCGCCACAGATTCGACAGGTCAATTCGTCCTCCAGTTCCCGTTCATCCCGAAAAATGATCACCGTACCGGGTTCAGCATCTACCGCAATCTCCCCGTTATCCGTTTTTCTCAACCGGTAAAGGGTATCCCCGTACACGAATTGAACCTTCATCATCTCTTCATCCGTTTTTCCAAGTCCCCGGTTTCGCTCGATCCATTTGTGCACCAGCTGAAATCCTGTGGTCATGTACCCCTGCCCCTTTCCCGTGGCCTTTTTGCAATTGTACTATAACAGGTCGAGAGTAGACAATACTGTTTCACGCACAATCTCGACCAAACATCGAAGGGCAGGGCGTGCCCGATCGGAACCGCCTTCCCTTCTCTCTTTGAACACGGTACAATAAATTCATCCGCCCGAGCCTCTCATCTTCGATTGATAACAAAGGCAGGTGTGAAACGTGGCCAACATGCCAGAGGGTTCCCTGCTGTGGGAAGGGTCCGAAGTCTTCAAACACAATACGAATTTATATCGTTATATGCAATGGTTGAAAGAAACACGAGGTTTGACTTTTAGTTCTTATGAGGAACTTTGGAGGTGGTCAGTGTCCGACTTGGACGCTTTCTGGACTTCGATTTGGGACTTTTTTGATATCAAGGCCTCTAAGCCCTATACCCGGGTTTTGGCATCCCGTTCCATGCCCGGCGCCCAGTGGTTCCCTGGCGCCGAACTCAACTACGCTGAACATGCTTTGCGCCACGACTCGAACGAACAACCGGCCATCCTCTTTCAATCCGAAGTCCGGCCTTTTGAGTCGGTCTCCTGGAAACAGTTGAAGGAACACGTGGCTTCGGTGGCTGCCGCCTTGCGGAATATGGGCGTACAACACGGGGATCGGGTGGTCGCCTATCTACCCAATATGCCCGAGGCCGTGATTGCCATGCTCGCCTCGGCCAGTATCGGGGCGGTTTGGTCGAGTTGTTCGCCAGATTTCGGAAGTGTCAGCGTGATCGATCGATTCCGGCAGATTGAACCGAAGGTGCTGTTTGCCATCGATGGATACCGCTACAGCGGCAAGGCTTTCGACCGCCGACCCGTGATCCAGGAGTTGCAGCAGGCACTGCCCACTTTGTCGCACACCGTCCTGGTTCCCTATCTAAACCCGGAAAGCGGCGTCGAGGGACTTTCCAACGCCCTTCTCTGGCAAGACATTCTGGGACAAAACAGCACGCTCCAGTTTGAGCAAGTCCCCTTTGATCATCCGCTATGGGTCTTGTACTCCTCCGGCACCACCGGCCTGCCGAAAGCGATCGTCCAAGGGCATGGCGGCATTCTGCTCGAACATCTGAAATCGATCGGTTTACACCTCAACCTCACTCCGGACGATCGGTTTTTCTGGTTCACCACCACCGGCTGGATGATGTGGAATGTCGTGGTGAGCGGCCTCCTGGCGGGATCCACCATCCTGCTGTACGACGGCAGTCCCGGATATCCAGACCTCAACGTCCTATGGGAGTTCGCCGAGAAGACTGGAATGACCGTTTTTGGAACCAGCGCTGGATACCTGACTTCCTGCATGAAAGCGGGAATCGAGCCAGGCCGGGACTACGATTTGTCACGCCTCGTAAGCATGGGTTCCACGGGTTCGCCGCTTCCGCCCGAAGGTTTTGAGTGGGTCTATGAGCATGTCAAAAAAGATCTGTGGCTCGCCTCGACCAGTGGAGGTACGGACGTCTGTTCTTCCTTTGTCACAGGTTGTCCGATTCTTCCGGTCTACTCCGGGGAGATTCAATGCCGCAGCCTGGGCGTAAAGGTTGAAGCCTTCGACCCCGACGGCCGGCCGGTGATCGATGAGGTCGGCGAATTGGTCATCACGGAACCAATGCCTTCTATGCCCCTCTATTTCTGGAATGATCCGGACAACGCCCGGTACCGGGACAGCTATTTCGATATGTACCCCGGTGTATGGCGCCACGGAGACTGGATTAAGATCACTCCCCGGGGCACCGCGATCATCTACGGCCGATCCGACTCCACCATCAACCGCCTGGGTGTTCGGATGGGCACGAGTGAAATCTATCGGACAGTCGAAAGCTTACCCGAGGTCATGGACAGTTTGGTCATCGATCTCGAAGGAATGGAAGGATCTTCCTTTATGCCGTTGTTTGTCGTCCTTCAAGAAGGGATCGAGTTGGACGACGGGCTTAAGAAGAAGATTCGAGACCAAATCCGAAAGAATCTCTCACCCCGCCACGTTCCGGATGAGATTTATCAAATTCGGGAAGTGCCCAGGACTTTAAACGGAAAGAAACTGGAGGTCCCGATCAAGAAAATCCTGCTGGGCACGCCGGTTCACAAGGCGGTCAACCTGGATTCTACCGCCAATCCCGATGCGGTAAACTTTTTCGTTCAACTGGCCGATCAACTCAAGGCCAAACAGAACTCTTGAGCGCCCTTAACCTGTATACCCAGCATTCGGGCGGGGCGCTGAAATGTCCCCGCCCGCATTCCGGGAGACGGAAACCCTGGTCATCCTCCACCGGCAAAACGAAGGTCAGGCGTGCTTTTTCCGAAACTCCACCATATAATCCCGCAATGCGGCGCAGTGTTCTACGGGTACCGCATTGTACAAAGAAGCTCGGCATCCACCCACCGACCGGTGACCATTTAACCCGACAAAACCCTCCGCCTTTGCACCGTCCAGGAATTCCTTCTCGAGTTCCGGTGTGGGCAATCGGAAGGTGACATTCATCAGCGACCGGCTCGTCGGTTCGGCATGGCCCAGGTAGAAATCGGGATTGTCATCGATCACTTTGTAGATCAGCCCCGCCTTTTCGCGGTTTCGGCGCTCCACTGCCTCCACCCCGCCTTGTCCTTTGACCCACTTCAACACCAGGCCCATCATGTAAATCCCGAAGGTCGGCGGAGTATTGTACAGCGAATTGTTTTTTGCGTGGGTCCGGTACTGGAGCATCGTCGGCAGATCTTCCGGCGCTCTCTCCACCATGTCTTTCCGCACAATCACCAGGGTCACCCCGGAGGGGCCCAGGTTTTTCTGGGCTCCGGCGTAAATCAGCGCAAACTGGCGGACATCGATCTTTCTGGATAAGATATCGCTGGACATATCGGCCACGAGAGGCACCGGATCGGTGTCCGGAAAACTGGCCCACTCGGTCCCGTAGATCGTGTTGTTAGACGTCACATGCAGATAGGCGCTGTCCTTGCCGAAGGAAATCTCCTCCGCCCCCGGGATGCGCCGATAATGACCGTCTTTGGTGCTGGCCGCCACAAAAGTCTCTCCGAGTCGCTGAGCCTCTTTCAATGCCTTTTCGGACCAGCTGCCGGTCAAGACGTAACCCGCCGCTTTGCCCTTCGGGAGAAAGTTCATAGGAACCATGGCAAACTGCAAACTGGCTCCGCCCTGGAGGAACAATACGTCGTACCCCTCCGGCACCCCAAGCAGCTCCCGAACGAGGGCGGCCGTTTCGTTGTGGATCGCCTCGTAGGTTTTGCTGCGGTGGCTCATCTCCATGACGGACATCCCCGTGCCCCCGAAGTCGACGAACTCCTCCCGGGCCTGCTCCAAAACCTCCAACGGAAGGGCGGCCGGCCCGGCATTAAAGTTTAACGCGCGTTTCCCCTGAGACATGATCGTCTGCTCCTTTCCACTGGCCCGCTTGTCTTTCACTATACCACTTCCCCGCACTTCCAGAACGCTTTTTCGGCCGATTTCCCGTGTCAAAATGTTTACGCTCCCCTCGCCTTCATGGTATGATGAATATAAATAGAACAGTGTTCCGTATTACAGAACACCGCGTAGTAAAAACTGTATCACGGAACAGTTCTGACACATTATTTTACTGATTGGGGAGTCCCCGGGATCCACAAAAGGGGATTCGAAGGGAGGAGAAAAGATGGCTGAGTGGCCGCAAGGGGTCGAAGTGATCGGTGAAGTGACACCGGAATACGGGGAGATTTTAACCCCAGAAGCCTTGGCGTTCGTGGCAGATCTGCACCGCCGATTTGATGACAGGCGCCGGGCATTGCTCGCCGACCGGGCCGAGCGCCAGAAGCGCCTCGACGCCGGGTGGCGCCCGGATTTTCCTGCAGAGACGGCGGAGATCCGGGCCGGGGATTGGACGGTGGGGTCGATTCCCGCCGATCTTCAGGACCGGCGGGTGGAGATCACCGGCCCGGCCGGGGACCGGAAGATGGTCATCAACGCCCTCAACTCCGGCGCCAAGGTGTTCATGGCGGATTTTGAGGACGCTAACTCTCCCACCTGGGCCAATACCGTGGGCGGACAGGTCAACCTTCGGGACGCCGTCAACCGCACCATCACGTATACCAGCCCCGAAGGGAAACACTATGCCCTTAAAGACCAGGTCGCCGTTCTCATGGTCCGGCCTCGGGGATGGCATTTGGAAGAGAAACACGTCCGGGTGGACGGCCGCCCGGTCTCCGGCGCCTTGTTTGACTTTGCCCTCTACCTGTTCCACAACGCGAAAAACCTGATCGCCCGGGGCACGGGGCCGTATTACTATCTGCCGAAGATGGAAAGTCGGCACGAAGCCCGGCTGTGGAACGATGTATTCACCTTTGCTGAAGACAGGATGCACTTTCCCGTCGGGACGATCAAAGCGACAGTGCTCTTGGAGACGATCATGGCGACCTTTGAAATGGACGAGATGCTATACGAGCTCCGGGATCACATCGTCGGCATGAATTGCGGGCGTTGGGATTACATTTTCAGTTACATCAAGCGCTTCCGGAATCAACCCGACGTGATTTTTCCCGATCGCAATCTCGTGACGATGACAGTGCCTTTTATGCGTGCCTATACTCTCTACACGATCAAAACCTGCCATCGGCGCGGAGCTTTTGCCATCGGCGGCATGGCGGCCCAGATCCCGGTGAAAAATGACCCGGCCGCGAATGAAGAGGCTTTTGCGAAAGTCCGGGCGGACAAGGAACGGGAAGCCCAGGATGGCCACGACGGCACTTGGGTGGCTCACCCCGGTCTCGTTCCCGTTGCAATGGAAGTGTTTGACCGTCTGATGCCGGGCCCGAATCAACTGAGCCGGAAACGGGAAGATGTTCACGTGACGGCGGACGACCTGCTGGCGATCCCCGAAGGGCCGATCACCGAACAGGGGCTTCGCAACAACGTAAGCGTAGGAGTCCAGTACATCGAAGCGTGGCTTCGGGGTAACGGCGCCGTTCCGATTTTCCACCTCATGGAGGATGCGGCCACGGCGGAAATCGCCCGGGCCCAGGTATGGCAGTGGATTCACCATCCGAAGGGGATTCTGTCGGATGGCCGCAAGGTGGACGCCGCGTTGTTCCGGCAGATTCTGACCGAGGAATTGCAGAAAATCAAAGAGAACCTGGGAGAGGAGCGATTCGCCCGCGGCAAGTTCGACCAGGCCGCGGCACTGTTCACAGATATGTCCCTTCGGGACGACTTTGAGGAATTCCTCACCCTTCCCGGTTACGCGTACCTGGATTGATCGGCCACTCGCCCAGTGAACTTCGTGCCCGCGGGGATTTCACCTGCGGGCATGTTTTTGTGCGCCGTTTTTTTGCGTTCACCTCTTGGCAGATCGGTCACCTGTGTTATAATAGATGCGTAAATTGATCCTGTGTTATACTTCAGATGCCGCCGGGCGCCCCGTATTAGGGCCCTGGCTGGGGAGAACCATCGGGGGTGAGGCCCGGCCGCAGGAGGAGGACTGTGCCCCTCCTGTACTATAACAGTTATTTCCTTCGATGTGTGTATCAATATACGAAAAGGAGGGACACCATGCCAGAAACCGTCGCGTACCCTGATGGCGTCCAGGTCACCGCACCTGTTGACGAATCCTTTCGGGAAATCTTGACTCCTGCGGCACTGGAGTTCGTCGCCGATCTCCACCGTCAATTCAACGGTCGGCGCCAGGCACTCCTGGCCGAAAGACAGAAGCGCCAAGCGGCCATCGACGGCGGTCAGATGCCGGATTTTCCGGCTGAGACTGCCGACATTCGCCAGGCGGATTGGACGGTGGCACCGATCCCGGCCGACCTTCTGGACCGCCGGGTGGAGATCACCGGCCCGGCTGGAGACCGGAAGATGGTCATCAACGCCCTGAACTCCGGCGCCAAAACCTTTATGGCGGATTTTGAAGACGCCAACTCCCCCACGTGGGAAAACACCGTCGGGGGTCAGATCAATCTCCGGGATGCCGTGCGCCGGACGATCCGGTACGTCAGCCCGGAAGGCAAGCGGTACGAGCTGAAGGATCGAACGGCAGTCCTGATCGTGCGGCCCCGGGGTTGGCACCTGCCGGAGAAGCACGTTTTGGTCGATGGCGAACCGATCTCCGGCGCCCTGTTTGATTTCGGCCTGTACTTTTTTCACAATGTCCGGGAGTTGCTGGAGCGGGGGACAGGGCCGTACTTTTACCTTCCCAAAATGGAAAATCGCTTCGAGGCCCGCCTGTGGAACGATGTGTTCAATGTGGCCCAAGATCGCCTGGGGATTCCCCGGGGCACCATCAAAGCCACGGTGTTGATCGAGACAATCCTCGCGGCCTTCGAGATGGACGAGATCCTGTATGAACTCCGGGATCACGCCGCTGGACTCAATTGCGGCCGGTGGGACTACATCTTTAGCTTCATCAAACGCTTTCGGAACCGCCCCGAGGTGATTCTGCCGGACCGCGGCTTGGTGACCATGACCGCGCCTTTCATGCGGGCTTACACGCAGTTGACGATTAAGACCTGTCACCGTCGCGGGGCGATGGCCATCGGGGGGATGGCCGCGCAGATCCCGGTCAAAAACGATCCGGCCGCCAACGAAGAGGCCTTCGCCAAGGTGCGGGCGGACAAGGAGCGGGAAGCGACAGATGGCCACGATGGGACCTGGGTGGCCCATCCCGGGCTGGTGCCTGTGGCAATGGAAGTCTTTGACCGGTTGATGCCCACGCCGAACCAACTGGATCGCAAGCGGGAAGACGTACACGTTTCGGCGGCCGACCTCATCCAGGTACCCGAGGGGCCGATCACCGAGCAGGGCTTGCGCACCAACATCAGTGTGGGGATTCAATATATCGAAGCCTGGCTGCGGGGATCCGGAGCCGTGCCGATTTTTAACTTGATGGAAGACGCGGCCACGGCGGAGATCTCTCGGGCCCAGGTCTGGCAGTGGATCCGCCACCCCCGCGGGGTGCTGGAGGACGGGAGAAAGGTCACGGTGGAGTTGTTCCGTCAAGTCTTGGACGAGGAGTTGAACAAGATCAAGGCGGAGCTGGGAGAAGACCGATTCGCCGGTGGACGGTACTCGGAAGCCGCCGAACTGTTCAGCCGCTTGACCACCAGCGATTCCTTCGCCGAATTTTTAACCTTGCCCGGGTACGATTTGATCGATTGACTAACCGGATCAGGAATATTTTCACAAGGGAAAGGATGTTCGCCGATGATCGACAAGCAAGAAGCGGAAGCGTTGCAACGCAGTTGGGAAACAGATCCCCGGTGGAAAGGGATCGTTCGGACCTATTCGGCGGAAGATGTGCTACGGCTTAGGGGCTCGATTCGAATCGAGCACACCCTGGCCCGGATGGGAGCCGAGCGCCTGTGGCATCTGCTCCATACGGAGCCTTACGTTCCCGCCCTGGGGGCTTTGACCGGGAATCAAGCGGTGCAACAGGTCAAAGCCGGACTCAAAGCAATCTACCTGAGCGGCTGGCAGGTGGCGGCGGACGCCAATCTCGCCGGGCAGATGTATCCGGATCAGAGCTTGTACCCCGCCAACAGCGTTCCCCACGTGGTTAAACGGATCAACCAGGCTCTGCAACGGGCGGATCAGATCCACCACATGGAGGGCAAAGATGATATCTACTGGTTTGCGCCCATCGTGGCAGACGCCGAGGCTGGATTCGGGGGGCCGCTGAACGTTTATGAGCTGATGAAAGCGATGATCGAGGCGGGAGCGGCGGGCGTCCACTTTGAAGATCAGTTGGCCGCCGAGAAAAAGTGTGGCCATATGGGAGGCAAGGTCCTGATCCCTGCTTCCCAGGCTATCCGGAATTTGACCGCGGCCCGGTTGGCGGCGGACGTGATGGGGGTGCCGACGATTTTGGTGGCCCGGACCGACGCGTTGGCGGCCACGATGATCACCAGCGACATCGACCCGCGGGATCAAGGATTTATCACTGGCGAACGCACCTCCGAAGGATTCTACCGGGTGCGCAACGGGCTGGAGGCGGCCATCGCCCGGGGACTCGCCTATGCTCCGTACGCGGACATGATCTGGTGCGAAACCTCGGAGCCGAACCTCGAAGAGGCGCGCCTGTTCGCCGAGGCGATTCATGCAAAATTCCCGGGCAAGCTGTTGGCTTACAATTGTTCGCCGTCCTTTAACTGGAAGCGGAAACTGGACGACGCCGCCATCGCCGACTTCCAGAAAAAGTTGGGACAGATGGGATACAAGTTCCAATTCGTCACCCTGGCTGGTTTCCACGCCCTCAATTTCAGCATGTTCGATCTGGCGCGGCAGTACAAAGAGCGCGGCATGGCCGCCTACGCCGAGCTGCAACAGCGGGAATTCGCCGCCGAAGTGCACGGGTACACGGCGACCAAACACCAGCGGGAGGTCGGAGCCGGGTATTTTGACGAGGTGAGCATGGTCATCTCCGGGGGGACTTCCTCCACCACGGCGCTCACCGGTTCCACCGAAGAGGAGCAGTTCGTCTAAAATCTCCCTGGCCACAAAACTTTCACCCGCCCTGGCCATCATTCGGCCCAGGGCGGGCCTCCTTTTCGATGCCGGCGCGTTTCATGATGGGCGTGCATCCGCCCTCCTGAATCTCATTCTCCCATCGGCTGGTGCCAAATCGACGAATGGTCTCCGATTCCTCCCGCAAAACGGCAATAAAATGATCCACGGCCCGGATGTGATAACGGGTGCGATGGAGCACGGCAGAGAACGTGCGAAGAATCGGAAACTCGTGAAGTCGCAGGGTTTTCAAGGTCCCCAAGCGGATTTCTTTGACGACGGTCCACGTCGAAAGCAAGGAAACCCCGAGGCCGGCCTCCACCGATTCTTTGATGATTTGCGTGCTCCCGAGTTCCACGAGGGCCGCAGGAACAAGTCCCGTTGCCGAGAACATTTTATCGGCCGCCTCCCGGGTTCCGGAGCCATGCTCGCGCAGAATCCACCTTTCCCCAGCCAACTCCTCCGGCGTCGCTTCAGCGCGGCCAGCCAGCCGGTGGCTGGCGGGAACGACGACGCGAAGCTCGTCTTCAAAAAGGGGCAACACCTCCAGATCTGAATGATGCAGCCCCCCTTCCACAATCCCCACATCCTGTTCTCGCCGCAGGATGGCCTCGGCCACTTGAGAGGTATTCTCGATAGTGATCGCCACAGATACCTTGGGGTAACGCTTACAGAATTGTGCCAGAATCCGGGGAAGGACATACTCTCCAAAGGTATAGCTCGCCCCGATGGCGAGATGGCCCCCTTCCCCTTGCACCAGGTCGTCCATAATCAGGCCGAGTTCTCGATAGGACTCGAGGATCTCTTCGGCCCGGTCCAGGAGAATTTCCCCAGCCCGGGTCAATCGCACGGTCCGGTTGGTGCGTTCCAAAAGCTTGACGCCAAACTTCTGTTCAAGAGCTTGGATCTGCAGGCTGACAGCTGGTTGAGTCATGTGAAGGGCTTCGGCGGCCCGGGAAAAATTACGAGTCTTGGCCACGGTCGCGAAGATCAGCAGAGAATGATCCATGGGAGACGCCTCCAACCCGTGATAAGTTCCTCCAATACTTTCACCTTAGCGGGATTGATTCGGCTTATCCATACACCGGGGGGTAGGAGTGGCAAGGAGTTCCTGACGATTTACCGAAATTCTGGAGGAAAAGCGGTATCCTTTAGGTACAATTCCGCGGCAAACTTGACTACAATTCAAATCAGTGTATGAGAACGGTAATCCGATTTCGATCGACGGGAGGGATCAGTCGATGATTCGATGGCCGCGATGGATCGGATGGGTCATCCTGCTAGCATTCGTCCTCCGAATCACCGCCTTAATGACGTACGGTTTGAGCCTCACGCTCCACAGCGATGATCAAGGGTATGTTCACAGTGCGATCCGACTCCTGCAAACTGGCACCTTGACCTACCGGGGCCCCTCCGAGCCCGCGCGATTCGAACTCGACCCGACGGTGAAAATCATGCCGGGACAGCCATTTTTGTTAGCCGCGATCTTCTGGTTGTTCGGAACGGGAACCATCGGTGTGTATGCTGCTAAAATCGCCACGATCCTCATCGGCCTGGCCGGGATCTATGGGATTTATTTGCTGGGGCGGTATTGTTTCGGCGAGGCGGCGGGTTTGATAGCGGCGCTTTTGTTAGCCGTCTCGGTTGAGCAGATTTTAACCGATAATTTGTTGTTAACGGAAACCCCATTTATGACGAGTCTGATCTATTTGGTGTACTTTTCGGTGAAACTGGCGTCAAAACGCAAACCGGTGTATTTTTATGCCTTGTTGTTCTTTTACCTTGTTGCGCTTTTCTTCAAAGCCACGGTCGCCCTGTATCCGCTGGTGTTGTTCGTGTATCTGCTGTTCAAAAGGTACCCTTTTCCTCTAATGATTCGCCAGGCGGCCATAGCCCTTGTCGCGATTCTTGTCGTTCTCGGGCCGTGGTGGGTGCGCAATTATGTCCATTATCATCAGTTTATCCCCCTGACCGCCGGCGATGGGAATCCCCTGTTAATGGGGACGTACCAAGGTGTGGGGTACCCGAACCACGAGCCTTTGTCCGCCCTCCTTCAGCGTCTCCAGACCGAATACCCGAACGCCGATTCTTTCACGTGGATGCAAGTCCAAAAAGAAGTGGCCGTGGAACGACTGCGGGAGTGGTGGCAAAGCAGCCCCGGGTCTCTCCTGTACAGCTATCTGCTTCGCAAACCGATCATCTTGTGGGGCGGAACGTTTTACTGGATCGAGATTTTCAGAATTAGCCCGGAGACGGTGGTGGTCCTCCACCATTTGGCAGTGGTCGGCGGGGTGGCAGGCGGACTTCTCTATCTGGCGCTCAACCGGCACAATCGTGGGGAAATGCTTTTCATCGCCATGGTGCTCGGGTATTTTACAGTTGTGTACAGCGTCTACTTTGTATTTGGACGCTACAATGTCGCCGAGATGCCGTTAGTGTTTCTGGGAATCGGGGCCGGGGCTGTTGCCGTCCGGAGGTGCGTGCGAATATGGGGTCATCCCTCCCAATAGGTTGCTGCGAGAGTGGAGCGGGGGCGTGGTGACATTGGCGGGACGGAAGCTTCGGGTGATGTCGAGATAGACACCTATTATTTTCATTTTATAATAATATAAATACATCAATCGGATAAAAACAATTTATTTTACTTATTGAATCTCCTCGCGTATTCTGGAGAGCGATCGAATCATCCACAAGAACAGGGGGGACGAAAGTGAACGAAGCAAAATCGATCGCCGCGGACCACGCGACCGGAGCGGATTCCCACAGACCATTTTACCGGCGCATACCGAGGTCTTTGCAGCCAACGGGTCGATTGGTAGCAGGCGTGCTTTTTACCTTTGCCGTGGCGGCGGCGGGCACGGCGCTCGCGGAACTACCCGGATTAAGCCGTCTCGGACCGATGGTCCTGGCGATCCTCCTGGCGGTCATTTACCGACAGGTGGCAGGATACCCCGTGTTCTTGGTCAGCGGGATCCAATTCTCTTCTAAAGTTCTGCTGCGATTGGCCATTATTCTGTACGGGTTTCGGGTGAACATCGCCATGATCGCCCATCAGGGATGGCACATGATCCTACAAGATTTGGCAAGCGTGGTTCTCGCCATTGCCCTGACCGCTCTTTTTGCCCGCTGGTTTCGGGCGGATGGCCGTCTGTCTTTTCTCCTCGGGGTGGGCACGGGGGTTTGCGGGGCGGCGGCCATCGCCGCTGTCGCGCCACTGTTGAAATCCCGAGACGAAGATACGGCAGCCGGAGTGGGGCTTGTGGCCTTGATTGGAACGGTTTTTACCATCGCGTATACGGTGATTCGGCCTTGGCTGCCCATCAGCGATCTCCAGTTTGGCCTCTGGGCCGGTTCCAGTTTACACGAGATCGCCCATGTGGCCGCGGCTGCGGCTCCCGCCGGGCAGGGCGCCCTGGCGGAGGCGATCCTGGCCAAACTCGGGCGGGTGGCGCTCCTGGTGCCCTTGTCCCTGGTACTGCTCGGGTGGCTGAGCCGCCGGGGCAGATCGACAGACCGGGCGGCATTTACTTTTCCATGGTTTCTCCTCGGTTTTGTCGCCACGAGCGTGATCACCACCTACGCGCCCTTGACGCCTGCGTTTTTGAACGCCGTGTCGGCTGTGGCGTCCTGGCTCCTCACCGCGGCCATGGTGGGACTGGGGCTGAATGTGGAGTTGCGGCAGTTGCTCGGTCGGGCGGCCCGGCCCCTGGGGGCGATGCTCATGGCCTCGGTGGTGCTGTCCTTGGTCGCCTACTGGTTGACCGTGTTATAATCGAAAGGGTGGGACCGCGCTGCATCAATAGGGAAAGCGAGTTTCCCATTCTCGAAAACGCGACAACCAAGATTCCAGGATGATCGGAGGACGCAGGGGATACCCCCATTCTTCGCGGCAATGGGGGTATCGCCCATCGATGATGGCGGAGCGCGTCCTGTCAGAATTTAGGGAAAGGGGCGGGGTCGTGCGATGTGGATTCGGTCACTGGGAGATCGCCTGATCCGGTTGCACCAAGGGGACATTACGAAGCTAGCCGTTGATGCCATTGTCAATGCGGCGAATTCTTCGCTGCTCGGCGGAGGTGGTGTGGACGGGGCCATCCACCGGGCTGCGGGGCCGGAGTTGCTTGAGGAGTGCCGAACACTCAAGGGATGCCCCACCGGCCAGGCGAAGATCACGAAGGGGTATCGCCTCCCGGCCGCCCATGTCATCCACACCGTGGGGCCGATTTGGCGAGGGGGTTCCGCTGGAGAGGCTGAACTTTTACGATCGTGTTATGTAAACTCTTTGTCCCTCGCCGATGCCCACGGTCTGAAGAGTATCGCCTTTCCCGCCATCAGCACGGGGGTCTATGGGTATCCAAAAGAAGAAGCGGCCACCATCGCCATCAGCACGGTGGCCGAGCACTTACCCGGCAAGTCGAGTGTGAGGGAAGTTGTCTTTGTTTTGTATTCCGAGGCGGACTACAGGCTATATGAACGGAAAGCCGCCCAGCTATTGGGCCGGGAGAGGCAGTAAGCCTCTTTCCGTCACCTCAGCTGTGTTTCCCCCACAGCACTTTGCGGAAGAACTCCAGCGTCCGCACCCAGGCATCCATGGCCGCCTCGACGTGGTACGCGCCCCGCGTGTCGTTGAAAAAGGCGTGCTTCGCACCCGGGTACACGTGCGCCTCCCACGCTTTCCCGTTTCGCTGCATGACCTCGGTAAAGTCCGGAACCTGACCGGTGATCCCCGGATCCAACTCGGCAAAAAACCCGATCATCGGGCACTGGATTCCCTTGGCCGTCTCGGCGTCCGGCAACCGCCCGTAGTTCACCACCGCTCCCGCCAGGTCCCGCCGCCGGGCCGCCAACCGGGCGGACAGCGCCCCGCCCATACAATACCCCACCGAAGCCACGGGTTTTCCCCGAGACGCTTCAAACCCGGCAAGATGCGAAACCAAGCCGTCGAGGATTTCGGCATAAGTCTCCATATTCGAAGCCATCCCGCCAAACAGCGCCTGGAGGGTCTCGGCGATCTCGGTGCGCGACGGCTCGGGCAGCCGCCCCAGCGCCTCGTCTCGTTTCTCCGGGCTGCCCCAGGCCTCAGGTGGAAGCGTGTCCAAAAACTCTTTCACCGCTTCAATCCGCTCCTCCGCCATCGCCGGGGGACGCGCACCATCGGCGGCATAGAGGTCCGGGGCCACCGCGAGATACCCGGCCTTGGCGAACCGCTCGGTCATATCCCGGATGTGACCATCCACACCCCAGATCTCCTGAATAACCACCACCACAGGCAGAGGCAAGGTCGCCCGTTCCAGCCATACGGCATACCCCCGCCGCCGGGCACCGGCTGCCGACCATTCGATCCATTCCTTATGTAAACTCACCGCACGCCCTCCTCATCCCGCAAAAATGGATTGTACCGGCGCTCGTCACCGATCGTGGAGTCCTCCTCGTGGCCCGGATAGATCACCGTGTCATCCTCGTAGGGCAAGAGCGACTTTCGGATCGAAGCCAGCAGGACCTCGTAGCTGCCCCCGGGAAAATCCGTCCGGCCGATGGACCCGGCAAACAACGTATCCCCGGTAAAAACGACCTTCGGGCGAATCGAGGCCCCCTGGGGCGCGATGTCCAGGCAGACTCCCCCAGGCGTGTGACCCGGGGTGTGAAGAACCTTGACCATCAGCCCCCCGATCTCAAGAACATCTCCGTCTTTTAAACGGTGCTCCGCAGGTCGACAGACCACCGGCCGACCCATGAAAGCCGAGAGGTTTTTGGCGGGGTCTGTGAGCATCTCGGCATCCGCTTCGTGGACGTACACCGGTGCTCCGGTGCGCTCCCGGAGCGCTTCCAAGCCCATGAGATGATCCGCGTGGCCGTGGGTGAGAAGAATAGCCCGAACGACCAATCCTCGTTTTTGAAGGTACTCCTCGATGGGTTCGATCGAGCCTCCGGGGTCGATCACCACCGCGCCGCCGTCTCCCCCGGAGACAATATAGCAGTTTGTGCCCATCTCATTGATCACCAGCCGCTCGACCCGCACTCCCCTTCCTCCTTTCCTGGCAGCCGAAACATTCAGACCCTGCTGTCCAACCATAACGTCACAGGCCCGTCATTTACCAGCTCCACGTCCATGTGGGCTCCGAAAACGCCCGTCTCCACCCTCACCCCCTTCTCCCGGAGGTGGGCGTTCACCCGCTCATACAGAGGCAGGGCTGTCTCCGCCGGCGCGGCCCCTGTAAAATCTGGCCGCCGCCCTTTCCGGCAATCCCCGAGGAGCGTAAACTGGGACACCGACAAGACCGCGCCCCCCACATCCAGAACCGATCGCCCCATTTTCCCCGCATCGTCCGGAAAAACCCGGAGCCCAGCCAACTTCTCCGCCAGCCAAACCGCGTCCGCCTCCCCATCCTGCCTGGAGACGCCGATGAGCACCAGGAGCCCCTTGCCAATGTGGGCCACCCTTTCGCCTTCCACCCGCACCTCGGCCCGGGAGACCCGTTGTACCACCGCCCGCACTACTGAACCACCCGCCGCACTGTGTAAATATCTCGAATCCGCTTAATCCTCTCGATCACCGTGTGCAGATGATCGACGTTCCGGATATTGAGGCTCAGGTGAATGATCGCCATCTTGTGCTGGTCCGCCCTTCCGTTTACCGCCGTGATATCGGTCTTGGTCTCCGCCACGGCGTTCATCACGTCATTAATGAGACCGCACCGGTCAAGCCCCGTCACCTCAATCTCCACATTGTAGGAAATCTCCGGAGAACTTTCCCAGGACACATCAATCATGCGGCCCTCGGACTGGGACAGCTGTTTCAAATTCGGACAGTTCGCCCGGTGGACCGACACGCCCCTTCCCCGGGTCACGTAACCCACAATTTCATCCCCAGGGACCGGGTTACAACACCGGGCAAAGCGCACCAGCAGGTTATCCACCCCTTTTACCCGGATTCCCGAGCTCGATTTATCCCCTTTGCGCTCCCGGCCGTCCCCGGGTATGAGAGCTGGGGTGCTGCGCTCATCCTTGCGCAGCCGCTCCAGCACCCGACCGACCGCCTGCTGGGCCCCCACGGCGCCGTATCCCACGGCCGCCCACAGATCTTCAGCCTTGCTGTAATGGAGTTTCTCCCCAGTTTCTTGCCAAACCGCTTCGGGAACGTCGGCCCATTCGATCCCGTGTTTCTTCAACTCCCGCTCCAGGAGTTCCTTCCCTTTTCCGACGTTCTCCTCCCGATGCTCTTTTTTAAACCACTGGCGGATCCGGCTCTTGGCCTGGGACGATTTTACAATCTTAAGCCAATCTCGACTGGGGCCGTAACTGTGCTTGGAGGTCAATATTTCCACAATGTCCCCGGTTTTCAACCGATAATCCAAGGGCACAATGCGGCCGTTCACCCGGGCGCCCACACACCGGTTTCCGATATCCGTGTGGATCCGGTAGGCAAAATCGATGGGCACCGAGCCCGTGGGCAGGGCCACCACATCCCCTTTGGGGGTGAAGACAAACACTTCATCGGAGAACAGATCGACTTTCAACGTCTCCATAAAATCCTGGGCATCGCGAAAATCTTGTTGCCATTCGAGAATCTCCCGAAACCAAGCGAGTTTCTGCTGAAAGGAAGGATCGGAGGTCCGTCCGCCTTGCTTGTAGAGCCAGTGGGCGGCGATCCCGTACTCCGCCGTGCGGTGCATCTCCCAGGTGCGGATCTGGATCTCCAGGGGCTCTCCTTGGGGGCCGACAACGGTGGTGTGGAGGCTTTGGTACATGTTGGGTTTTGGCATCGCAATGTAATCCTTGAACCGGCCCGGCAAAGGGCGCCACAACGTGTGCACAACGCCAAGAATCGCGTAACAGTCTTTAATGTTGTCGACAATCACCCGAACTGCCAGTAAGTCATAAATTTCGCCAAACTGCTTATTCTGGTTGACCATCTTTCGATATACACTGTAGATGTGTTTCGGCCGACCGGAAATGTCCGCTTTAATGTTCAGCTCAACGAACTTTTCTTTTAACGTGTCGATGACCTTTTGGATGTACGCTTCCCGTTCCCGGCGCTTCTTGGTCATCAGATTGGCGATGCGATAGTATTGCTGAGGATTCAGGTAGCGCAACGCAAGGTCTTCCAGCTCCCACTGAATCCGGGAGATACCAAGCCTGTGGGCAAGGGGTGCAAAAATCTCCAAAGTCTCCTTCGCGATCCGCATCTGCTTCTGTTCGGGAACGTGGCGAAGGGTCCGCATGTTGTGAAGCCGGTCCGCCAGTTTAATCAGAATCACCCGGATATCTTTGGCCATCGCCAAAAGCATCTTCCGCAGGTTCTCCGCCTGCTGCTCCTCCCGGGTGGCGTACTGAATGCGGCGCAACTTCGTCACGCCGTCCACCAAGGCCACCACTTCCGGCCCGAACCGCTTCCCGATCTCCTCCAACGTCACTGGCGTATCTTCGACCACATCATGCAACAGCGCAGCCGTCAACGTCGTTCCATCGAGATGGAGGTCGGCCAGGATCTCCGTTACGGCGATGGGGTGAAGGATGTAATCTTCCCCAGAGCTGCGTTTCTGACCCGCATGCGCCGCTTTGGCCAAGGCGAAGGCCTCGCGCAAACGCGCAATCTCCCCTTCTTCGGCATAGCCGCGCACTTTCTCGCAAAGAAGATCGAAGGCCCGCTCCGCCGGATCCGGTTTTCTCGGGGCCGTTTCGGCCGACTCAATACTGGACAAGTGATAGGACATTGTAGCCGGCGAGTTTCGCCCGTCCCTCCAACTCGGTCAATTCAATAAGAAAAACACAGCCGACCACCGCCGCCCCCAGCTGCTCCACCAACCGAATCGTCGAGCGAATGGTGCCGCCGGTAGCCAGAAGATCATCCGCCACCAACACCCGCTGCCCCGGCCGCAACGCGTCTTTGTGAATATCCAGGCGATCACTTCCATATTCCAAATCATACACCACGGAAACTGTCTCCGCAGGCAACTTGCCCGCTTTGCGCACCGGAACAAAACCCAATCCCATGGCGTATGCCACGGGGGCACCGATGACGAATCCCCGGGCCTCGGGACCCACGACGATCTCAGGCGCCAAGGGCCGGGCCAGGGAAACCAGGGAGTCGATGGCGGCCCGGTATGCCCGTCCATCCTTTAACAGAGGCGTGATGTCTTTAAACGACACCCCCGGTTGTGGGAAATCAGGGATGACCCGAATGTGCAACTGAAAATCCATCGTCGGAAAACGCCTCCATATATGAATATGTTCATTATAGTACGGCGGTCGTCCCCGTCGCAAGCGTCAGTCCCCCGTCATCCCGGGGAGGCACCGACCTCCCCGGTCGGTTCATTTAGCCGCCGTGCGCCGAAGTTCCCGGCCCCGCCAGGCAACCCAGAGGGGACTCGCAATAAAAATCGAAGAGTAGGCGCCGCTGATGAGACCGATCAGCAGAGCCAACGAGAAATTGTGAATGGACGCGCTTCCGAACAAAAACAGGCTCAAGGCGGCGATCACCACCGTGAGCACGGTATAGATCGACCGGCGCATCGTCTGCCACAAACTTTGATCCACCAGGTGTTCCAGGTCTTCGACGGTCTTGATTTTGGCGTTTTTCAAGTTATCCCGGATTCGGTCGAAGATCACGATGGTGTCGTTGATCGAGTACCCCACGATGGTCAGGACCGCCGCGATAAAAGGCAAATCGATCTCCCGACGCAAAAGGGCGAAGAGCGAAATCACAATAAAAGCGTCGTGAAGAAGGGCCACTACCCCCGCCACGCCAAAGCGAAACTCAAACCGAATCGCCACATAAACCAAGATGCCAAGAGATGCCAACCCGATCCCGTACATCGCATTGCGGCTCAACTCCCGGGCAACCAGGGGTTCCACACTGTCGATGCCGATCTTGGCCTGGGGATACTGCTTTTGAATCGCCGCCGTGAGTTGAGGCTCTTTGGCCGGGTCCAGTCGGTCCTTGAGCCGCACCACAGCCGTCTCCCCCCGAGCTCCGGCCGACGTCACATCACCCGGAGAAACGGATAAACCTTGACTCTGCAAAAGATGAATGATATCCTGGGTTTTCCAACCCGGGCCCAGATCCATCTGAACTCGACTTCCCGCGCGAAAATCTGTGCCGAGATTGAGCCCGAACAGGAGGATCGCCACGATCCCCAGCACCGTAATTAAAAGCGAAAATGCAAAGTACCATTTTCGGTGGCGAGTGATGGGAAACAGAACCTTCACCGCGCCTCGCCCCCTTCCTTCAGCCCGTACAATCCCGGCCGATTCAGCCAGTTAGCCGTAACCACCAGATGCAAGAGCCACCGGCTTAAAAACACGGCTGTCAGCATGCTGATGATGATACTCACCACTAAGGCAACGGCGAAGCCGCGAACCGACCCCGTTCCGAAGAAATAGAGAACCACCCCCGCAACCACCGTGGTGATGTTGGAGTCGAGAATCGTCCCCAGGGATTTGCGCGTTCCGGTAACAAAAGCCGATATGAGAGACTTCCCATTATTGAACTCGTCCCGGATCCGCTCATAAGTGATGATGTTTGCATCCACCGCCATGCCCACCCCGAGCACCAGGGCCGCCAAGCCGGGCAGCGTCAATGTGACCTTGAGCCCCGCAAAAACCACGATGATCAGGTACATGTAAGCGATCAAAGAAATCACCGCGATCACGCCAGGGATTCGATACCAAATGATCATGAACAGGAAAATCGCCGCCACCGCGACCGCCGCTGCGACCATCGTTTGATGAAGGGCGGCCTGTCCCAACGTCGCCCCTACAGCCGTGGAGCTGAGCTCCTTCAATGGGTAAGGCAGCGCGCCCGCATTCAGCAAATTCGCCAAGCGAATCGCGTCATCCGGGGTCTTTTCTCCTTCAATCACCGCATGGCCATCTGGGATGACCGCTTTTACTTGGGGAGCGCTGATCACCTGGCCGTCGAGCACAATGGCGATGGGCTGGCCCAGGTATTTTTGCGTAATATCCCGGAATTTGGCCGGATCTTGGAATTCCACCGCCACCAGCGGCGCGTTGGTCTGGGGATCGGCTTCGTATTTGGCATTGCTTTTAAGATCTTTTCCCGTCAAAAGAACCGTGCCGTCCGAAGCCTTGAACTCCAACACCGCCGGTTTGCCCAGCATTTGCCTGGCCTTTTCCTGGTCGGATACACCGGCAAGCTGTACCCGAATGCGGTCGGTCCCTTCCACCTGGATCGACGGTTCCGCCACCCCCAGCGCATTGATACGCCGGTCCAACGCCGCCACCGTCGCCTTGACGGCATTCTGGTCAACCTTTTGGCCGGGGGGTGGGACAATTTGATACAAAACATCAAAACCGCCCTGCAGGTCGAGACCCAGAACGATCCGGTGAATCACCTTCGGGGTCGTCCATCCCGCCAGGGCGCCAAAAAGAATGATGAACAAAAAAAATAACGCAATCCGTTTCCATACAGGTTTTGATGAACGGCTCATGACGTTCCTCCTCGACTGCTCGGCCATATTCTCATAGTAGCAACAACTTCCTTTCCCTGTCAAACCGCAGGTTCCACCGCGCCGCGCCCAGTCGGCGGTCTATCTATTCCCCTTTCATCGCCTTCACCATGGCCCAATCCATATATTGAGTGGGTTTAAGAGAAAGAATATCGTTGACGATCCGATGAAGAGCCGGAAAACCGTTTTTGTACCGGGAAGAGACACACTGCCAGATTTCCTGGCCCGTGACATTATCGTAACCGAGCACCGCAAATTCCCGTGCCTTGCTGTGGCACAACTCCTCAATGCTCCGGGTCAACTCCTCGGGTGACATCATCGGCCATTCCTCCGGCGCAAACATCGGCATCGCCTCCCCCACCACCAGTAATTCGCGGCCGAGATCTGAATTCCTTCCGACCGGACCCTTTCCTCGAACTGGAGCCCGGGACTATTCCCGGACAAACCCGCATAGGGTGAAAAAGGGACTGGCCTGAGGAGGGAGGATGGGGATGGGAACTGGGCAATTTTTTCGAGGGGCCTTGATCTTGACCGTGGCCGCTCTGATCACCCGAGTGATGGGGTTTGTTTACCGATTCTTTCTCGCCAACCTCATTCACGATCAGGGCATGGGCCTTTTTCAGACCGTGTCCCCACTGTTGAGCTTTGTCCTGACTTTGACAACCCTCAGCTTGTCCACGGCCGTCTCCAAGTGCGTGGCGGAAGCAGCAGCAACCGAGGATACCGGGTTTATTCAGCGGGTGCTGCTCATCTCCTTCGGCGTGGTGACCGGCTTGTCCGCCGCCGGCACCCTGGCCCTTCTGGCGGCCGCCCCCTGGCTCGCCCGGACCATTTTTCACAATCCTGACACCTATCCCTTGCTCGTGGCCATGTTGCCCCTGATTCCCATCATCAGTATCGCCTCGGTGGTACGCGGGTACCTTCAGGGACTGCAACACATGAACCCTTTGGCCGTCTCCGTCATTCTTGAACAGACGATCCGCATCGGCAGCGTCTATTGGCTCATCGGTTTCGCCCTTCCCTACGGTTTGCCCTACGCTGTGGCCGCGGCGATGGTAGGGTCGGTCCTGGGAGAACTTGCCGGTCTGCTTTTTTTGCTCTGGCGGGCCCGCCCGCTGACGCCCACCGGAACCTGGGCCGTTTGGCGCCACGTGAGCGGCCAGCGAAGTTCCACCCGGTCCGCTGTCCGGGCTCTCCAGAGCATCGCCATCCCGGTGACTGCCAGCCGACTGTTGGGATCTTTCGCCTATGCCCTGGAACCCGTCTTCGTACACCGCTCTTTGATCATCGCGGGGATGACTGCTTCGATGGCCACCGCCTTTTACGGACAATATGCGGGCATGGCCGCGCCTCTGATCCTCCTGCCCACCGTGGTGACCTACTCGCTGTCCACGGCCCTGGTCCCCGCCGTGTCCGAAGCGGCGGCGGAGCAGCGAACGGGCCTCATCCGGCGCCGCCTTTCTCAGGCGTTGCGCATCTCGGCCATCATCGGCTTTCCCACATCCGCCTGGCTGTATTTATTTGCCGAACCCCTGTCCGAAGGACTGTACCACAACGCCTCGGTGGCCGTCATCGTCAAACAGCTCGCTCCGGTGGGATTTCTGTTGTACCTCCAGGCCCCCCTCGCCAGCATTTTACAGGGGCTGGACCGGGCAGATCTCGCCATGCGCAATTCCATCGCGGGATCCGTCCTGCGCCTCGGGCTCATCTGGTGGCTCGCTTCCCAAAGCGCCTACCATATTCTCGGCGTGCTGTGGGCGGTGGTGGCATCGATCTGCTTCACCACCCTCCTCCACAGTGTTTCCTTGGGAAGACTGATCGGATTTCCCATCCCGGCCATGGACCTGGTCAAAATCGCCCTGGCCACTTTTGGTACCTACGCCTGGATGAGTTATGTGACGCTGTGGACCCAGTCCCCCTGGGCGGAGATCTTGCTCTCAGCCACCCTGGGTGCCGCGGTCTACACCGCTTTGCTCATGCTGCTTGGCGTCGTACACCCGAACAGCCTGGTTCGCTTGATCCGCGCCATCCCCCGGGGCCCCGCCGCCTAAACCCGGTCCGCCCCGGACACCCGCCGCCCCTGCGGCGCTGTCCTTGGGATCCACATACCACCTGCCCCGGCTGTCGATGTGGGCGTAAAAGATCCTCCTCATGTCCGGGTACCCCCTCGCGGCCAGTTCTTGCTTCAGCCACCCGGAGTCTCGGCCCAGCCGGACCAAACCCGGAGGGTAGGGTTCACCGTCCAACACAAGGATCACCGGCAGGGCTCCGGTTTGCCCGCCCATCCCAAGATCCTCCCGATTGACCGGTTGCCGCCCCTCCTTCAGCCACACAGACAGCTTCCCCGACGGCTCCATCAGGGCCAACTCCACGTCGTCCACCCGGAAAATGCCCTTTTCCCGCAACTGCATCATCAAATCATCGAGGTTATAACGAAGGCGGCCCATCGCCCTTTCCTGCAAATGGCCGCCTTCAATCACCGCCACCGGGCGGCCGTCGATCAACCGTCGAAACCAAGAACTCCGGAGTGAAAGTTGGGAAACGGCCAGCTGCAGACCAGCCAAAAGAGCGATGGTTGCCACCGCGTGCCACAACCGCGCCCCGCGGGGGTCTTCGAGTGCAATGGCCGACAATTCCGCAATCATAATCGAGACCACCAGATCAAAGATGGACAGCTTGCCAATCTCCCGACGGCCCATAATCCGCATCACGATAAGGACAAACAGATAAACAAAGACTGTGCGCCCGATCCACAACCCCATGAATCCCCCTCCCGCCGGTCCCTAAAAACGGGAGCCGAACCGGCGAACCATCCTCTTTGCGAAATACCCGGGAGCGTCCAATGTTCGAATTCTGTCTCAACCGCTTCATGTCCCGCGGTTCGGCTTTATCCAGCCTTGCCCCGGCCCGCATCTTCCATACCTGAACCCTCATCCCGGCACATATTTCCGACCTGCCGCCTCATATACATGTACCGGTTTCGGACATCCGCGCCTTCGGTACCCAACCGGGCCATCGGGAGGAATGAAAAATGGCCGATTTTTCAGGATCCTCGCCCTCTCCGTCCCGTCCATCCGCGGTCGCTGTCTTATACGGACTGATCGTGAGCCTGTGCACCGCCTTGGTGGGCATTCTGATCGTGGCGTCCGCCCTGAGTTGGACCCCGCTGTCAGAACGTTCGCTGCCTTATCTCACCTTTACTATTCACGTTCTGGCCGTCGTGGTCGGAGCCCTGTGGGCCGCCCGCATGGCCGGGGAGCGGGGGTGGTACTACGGGACCATCACCGGCCTCGGCTACGCCCTGACGGTGACGATCCTGGCCCTGACCTCCGCGGAGGTCACGTGGAGCCCCGCGGCGTTCATTCAGGGCGTGCTCCTCGTGGTCATCGGAACGTTCGGAGGCGTCATCGGGGTCAATCTGAAACGGGAATAACGGCGGAAGGGCGGCCATCGGGCAAGCCGACTTCCCACCGGCCGGATTTCGTCTGCGGAACGGGTCGGGTCCCACCTGCCCGATGAACTCAAGCCTTCCTGTAGGTTCAACTGTCCTTTATGACACTGGATATCGCACTTCGCTCGAACACGATCTTCGTGGTTTCGGCTACCCGGAGGGTCACTTGATCGTCCGTTAAATCCACCACGGTCCCGTGAATCCCTCCAATGGTGACCACTTTATCGCCTTTTTGCAACTTAGATAACATGGCCTGGCGTTCTTTCTGCCTTTTTTGCTGGGGGCGAATCAGGAGAAAGTAGAAAATCGCAAACATCACAATGATCGACAGGATTCCCGAGTAATTTTGCCATTGCATAGGTTATCGGCCTCCTTCGGCGTCTTCCGATTTCCGGATTTCAAATGTCCGGTAAAACACGGTTCGGAACTCGGCGAAGCGATCCTCTTCAATCGCCCGCCGGATATCTTGCATGAGGTGCACCAAAAAATACAGATTGTGATAAGTGGTCAGCCTCAGACCGAGAATCTCGTCGGCTTTTAACAAATGCCGTATGTATGCCCGGGTGAAATGTCTGCAGGTGTAACAGGAACATTCGGGATCCAGCGGCTGAAAATCCCGGGCGTAGGCCCCGTTTCGGACCACCAGTTTTCCCCGCCGGGTCCACACCGTCCCGTTCCGGGCAATCCGGGTCGGGAGGACGCAATCGAACATGTCCACACCCCGCCAGACCCCCTCAATGAGGTCCTCCGGCGCCCCCACTCCCATCAAATAGCGAGGTTTGTCCACCGGAAGAAGCTCAGTCGTGTACTCCAGGACATCGTACATCTTCTCCTTCGGCTCGCCGACACTCAGCCCCCCCACCGCATAGCCGGGAAAGTCCATCTCCGCCAAAGACTCGACAGCATGACGGCGGAGATCGAACTCCATCCCCCCTTGAACAATCCCAAACAGCCCCTGGTCTTCTGGCCGCCGGTGAGCCGCTTGGCACCGCCTGGCCCAGCGCAACGTCCGCTCCAGGGATTCTTCGACGTAGGACCTTTCGGCAGGATAGGGCGGGCACTCATCGAAAGCCATGATGACATCCGCCCCCAGAGCATTCTGTACTTCGGTGGCTCGTTCCGGTGAAAGGAAAAAGGTTTCCCCGCTGAGATGAGAGCGGAACGTCACGCCCTCTTCGCTGATCCGGCGCAAAGGTGACAAGCTAAAAACCTGAAACCCCCCACTGTCTGTCAGAACCGATTTCGACCAGGCCATGAAGCGGTGAAGCCCGCCCGCCTCCCGAATGAGATCGTGGCCCGGGCGCAAAAACAGATGATACGTATTGCTCAGGATCATCTCGACCCCAATATCCAGAAGTTCATGGGGACTCATGGTTTTTACGCTGGCCTGGGTGCCGACAGGCATAAAAACGGGGGTTTCTACCGAGCCATGCCGAGTGTACAGCCGCCCCCGGCGCGCCCGGGAGGAGGGATCTGTTTTGATGAGATGGAATTGTACTGCCATGAATCGACTCCTTTTCTTTCGGAGACCCATCGGCCCACTCTTTCCACCTTTTCATTATACACAGGAGCTAAACGTATTACGATTCGGTTGTGATCAACATGGCGTCCCCGAAGGAAAAAAATCGATACCCTTTTTCGATGGCCTCCTGGTATGCGCGCAGGATCTGTTCCCGCCCCGCCAAAGCGCTGACCAGCATCAACAACGTGGATTTGGGCAGGTGAAAATTGGTGATCAGGCGGTCCACCACGTGAAAAGAAAATCCGGGGTAAATGAAGAGGTCCGTCCACCCTTCCCGGGGCCCCCAACCCTGGAGCGCCGCACTTTCCAGAGCCCGGCACACAGTGGTCCCAACGGCCCAGATGCGCCCACCCCGCTCCCTCACCCGGGACACCAATTCCGCCGTCTCAGAAGGGATTCGAAAATATTCCGCATGCATGTGGTGCTCCTCCACCCGGGCAACCTGGACCGGCCGGAAGGTACCGAGGCCGACGTGGAGGGTGATGGTGCCGACCTCCATGCCCCTGTCCCTCAACTGTTCCAGCAGCTCCTCGGTAAAATGAAGACCCGCCGTGGGCGCCGCCACCGACCCCGGAACCCGGGCGTACACCGTTTGATACCGTCCGGAATCCGCCGTCCGCTCTTTGATGTAAGGAGGTAGAGGCATCTCTCCCAGGCGCTTCAGCAAATCCTCCCAATCCCCGGCATACAGGAAACGGACCAAGCGGCCGCCTTCCTCCGTCGTATCCAAGACCTCCGCTTCCAGCGCCCCATCACCGAATACAAGCCGATGCCCGGGATGCACGCGACGCCCGGGTTTGACCAGCACCCGCCATAGATCCGGATCCTGTTCCGGATCGTCCCGGCGCAACAGCAAACACTCCACCCGACCGCCACCGCCTGCTTTCACACCGAGAAGACGAGCGGGGATCACCCGGGTGTCGTTGAGGATGAGGGCATCTCCGGGCACCGCGTAATCCACCAGATCCCGAAAGTGCCGGTGTTCCATCCTCCCCGAATCCCTGTACAACACCAACAGCCGGGACGCCGTCCGGTCTGCCGACGGCACTTGGGCGATTCGGTCCGGCGGGAGGTCGTAATCAAAATCCTCGACCCGCAACGCTTTTCTTTCACCTCCAAGGCATTTGCGCTAACCATACCACGGCCGGGGCCCCTGCGCAAGGGACGGGCCGCCGGAAGAATTCGCTCCGGCGGCCCTGGCTTAAAACCGCTGATCCCGATGGGACCCCTGTTCTTGAATATGCTGTAACAAACCCGTTAACTCTCGATAATTGCTAAATAATGCGGTCAGGGACTGGCTTCGAAACTCCTCGAGATTGACGGCCATGCCCCGTTCCTTCGCCATCGCATACAGATAGTACCGCCCCGGCGACATCCCCTGGGCCAAGGCTTTTTTCCGAATCTCCTCCGGCACTTGAAGGGCATCCACATGAACGAGATCGAGGTCGTTTTTTACCGCATTGGCGACAGCGTAGGCGACCTCCCGATTGAGATGGTCCAGAGCCGCCTGGGCGGTGACTGCGGGAACCCGATCCCCGGGGGTGGTGGCGATAAACACTTCTCCTCCGTCTTGTATTCGCTGCTGGGCGACAGCCCGGTGCACCCAGGCGGCGACCGCCTCAGAGACGGGTAACCCTTTCAGTCCCCCGGGATCTACCACCGGACCAGAATGGCCAATGACCCGAAGATCCGTAACATGACTGGACTGGTCTATTGCAAATTCCACCGCTTGATCACTGTCCACGGTCACATAGGCATACGCAGACGAAGGGATCTGGGCACCTTGAGACAACCGCCACCCGATCCCCGCCAAAAGCACCACTGCGGCAGCCGCCACCCATCCCCAGGTGCGGAGCACTTTCCAACGGCCGCTGTCAGCCGAGTTCCATAACCGTTGCGGCGGGACTTCGGTCTCCTGGCCCACCGCCAACCCCGGACGATATGGCACCCGAACAAAGCGGCGATCCCGGGTGAGCACAATGGCCTCGCTCTCATCGGTCTTTACGACAATCCCTTTCACCGCGGACGCGCCCTCCCGCTCACGCAATATATTCGCGAAGCAATTCAAAATCTCCAATCAAGACCAAAGTGATGGCGATGATATACTTGCGCTGCCGTTCCAACGTTTTCCGACTCACCCCCACCTCATCCACCAGTTCCTTGAGCGGGAGGGATTTTTTCCTGAGGAGGTAGTCGGAAAAACTCGGCCGGGAAGCAATGACTTTCGCCACCTGCATCGCATTCCACCGCGCGTCCGCATGCTTCGGGGACAACTCCACCAGCTCTTCCAGGCTAATCCCAAACTCCGCCAGCCACGCACTGTACCGCTCGATCTCCTCTCGACGCGCATCCTCAATCTGCGTCGTCTCGTAAATCTCCAGAGATTTTTGAATCTCTATCTTGTTGTACGGGTGGTCTTCCTCGTCCTCGGTTTCCAGTTCCGCCATCGGAATATCTCGAACCCGGTTCTCTCGGGATCGAAAGTAATCGATGAGCCGCCGCCGGATCACCGTATCGGCAAATCCCAGGAAGCTCGCGCCCCGATTTCCATCGTACCGGTCGATGGCCTCGTTGAAGGCCGCCAAGGCAATACTGAACTCATCATCCTCGCCCCGGGAAATAAACCGGCTGGATGCCCGAGAAGCACTTTTTGCCACAAAGGGGATATATTTTCTCAACAACTGGTCGCGGACCCCGTCGTCTCCAGCCTTCGCTCTCGCCAAGAGATCGCCAAGGTCGGCCTCTTCAGCATTCCGCCTTCGGTGAAAGGGGAACACCATCACCCGTTCACCCCGTTTATATGAAAAGAATTCGCTACCGCTCCCGCGTATCTGGGGGTCTTATTGCCGTCCCAACCAATTCCATAACCAGGCGAGAAGCGTTAACACGACGCTCAGGAGTAAACTGGTTACGATGGGAAAATAAAACGAAAAACCTTCCTTGCGGATGACGATGTCCCCGGGCAGTCGCCCCAGGGGCAGCCATCGCCCGACAAACTGCCATAAAAGCCCGGCGACCACCAGGACCGCGCCGATCGCGATCAGGGTTTTTGCGACGGGATGCACGCTTCTACCCCCTCTAGCCCTCTCCGGCCCGTCCACCTGCCGGGCACCGTCCCAAGTGCACGCAGGCCCGCTCGGTCACCACCCGGCCCCGCGGTGTGCGCTGAATGAAACCAATCTGCAGCAAGTACGGCTCGTATACGTCTTCGATGGTGTCGGGTTCCTCGCCCAACGTGGCCGACAAGGTTTCAAGCCCCACGGGCCCCCCGCCAAAATGATCGATCATCGTCAACAACAGTCGGTGATCCAGCGCATCGAGCCCGGCGGAATCGACCTGAATCCGCTCCAAGGCGGCCGCCGCCACCTCCCGATCAATCTTGCCGTGACCGTCCACCTGGGCGAAATCTCGCACCCGTTTGAGCAGCCGGCCCGCCACCCGGGGGGTGCCCCGGGACCGCCGGGCGATCTCCTCGGCTCCCTCCGGTTCCAGGGGGACTTGGAGGATCTGGGCTGCCCGCCGAACAATGCGGCACAAATCCTCATGGCTGTAATACTCCAGATGGCCCACGACCCCGAACCGATCCCTGAGGGGGGAAGACAGCAACCCTGCCCGGGTGGTGGCACCGATCAATGTAAAAGGCGGAAGATCTAAACGAATCGACCGGGCACTGGGACCCTTGCCGATGATAAAATCAAGGGCATAATCTTCCATCGCCGGATAGAGAATCTCTTCCACCACCCGGGACAAGCGATGGATCTCGTCAATAAAGAGGACATCTCCTTCACCCAGGTTGGTGAGAATCGCCGCCAGATCCCCCGGCCTTTCAATAGCCGGCCCAGACGTGGTGTGCATCTGGACACCGAGTTCATGGGCGATGATCCCGGCCAAAGTTGTTTTCCCCAATCCCGGTGGTCCGTACAACAGCACATGGTCCAGCGCCTCCCGGCGCATCTTGGCCGCGGTGATAAAAACCCGAAGGTTCTCTTTCACCTGATCTTGGCCGATATACTCGTCCAGGTTCCGAGGCCGCAGGGACTCAAGCTGCCCATCCTCCCCGGTATAATGTGCTGACACCATCCGCTCCTGCACGGTTCCGCCTCCCAACGCCCCCTCAACGATGCGCCAACTGAGACAACGCCAGGCGGATCATCTCTTCCGGTTCGCGGCCCTCTTTCCATTCCCGGCGCAACACAGGCATGATAGACTGGATTTCCCTCTCATTATAGCCAAGCGCCGACAGAGCCGCAACGACATCTTCCATCGGGCGCACCCCGGAACCTTCTCGTTCGGGACCGGCGGCATCCGGGACCAAACCACTCAGCCGGTCCCGCAGGTCGACCACAAGGCGGTCCGCAGTTTTCCGCCCGACGCCGGAAAGCCCGCGCAAAAAAGCCATATCCTCCTCGACCACCGCCCGGCTCACGCGATCGATTCCCGCAGCCACCACGCCGAGAGCCACCTTGGGCCCTATCCCGGGCACGGTCTGCACAAGAACAAAAAAATCCCGCTCCCTGGGATCCGCGAAGCCGTACAGCGTCGGACCATCCTCCCGCCAAACTAACTGGGTGTGCAGAAGCGCCTCTTGGCCAAGGCGGAAGGTAGCGGCTAAGGAAGGGGCTACATAGACTTTGTACCCGACGCCCTGGACATCCATCACCACATGATCAGAATTCACTCCGGCGATTTTCCCCCGCAGGAAAGCGATCATCCCCATTCCTCCCCCGAACCAGAGCCATGGTCGGCGCAGTGTGCAAGTGGCAAATGGCCACGGCCAGGGCGTCGGCCGCATCGTCCGGACGCGGCGGCGCCGGGAGGCCGAGCAGCATGGCCACCATGCGCTGAACCTGCCCTTTTTCCGCCGATCCGTACCCCGTCACAGCCTGTTTCACCTGCATCGGCGTATACTCCGCCACCGCCGCCTCGGCCTGGCGAGCCGCGAGCAAGACCACTCCCCGGGCCTGCCCCACATGAAAGGCTGTCGTTACATTCCGATAAAAAAACAATTGCTCCACCGCGACGACGTCAGGGTTGAGGTTTTGCAGCAGTTCCTGCATCTTCTCGTAGATTCTGACCAGTCGGTCCCCGGTGGGTCCCGGCCGGGTCTCAACACACCCATAATCTTCTGTCCGCAGCCGATTCCCCTGTGATCGCACCAACCCGTACCCCATCCGGCCGATCCCCGGGTCGATTCCGAGCACGCGCAACCCTGCTTCTCTCCTCACCCCGCACTCCGCCCTCTCGCCTCATTTTCAGTGTAAATATTCTCCATACGTGTCCAAAATGGAGGCATAATCCTCTCGTCCATCCACCCGAACCCCGCGCCGCAAACTATCCAGGGCCCCTTTAGGCAACCCTTTAGCCGCCCTTTCCACGTTTAGCAAACCAAAATCTTTGACCACCCTCCCGGTCCCTGGCTGTCCATCACAGAGAACCAAGTGGTTATCCTGGCGAAGGACAAAGTACAAGTGTCCCTTCACGTCAAGGGGGATATCGGACACCGAACGCCGAAACACCGGCAGATTGGACACCACCGTCAGCCCTCCGTCCAGCACCCAGCGCGCCCCGGGCGTGGCAAAAGCCGGCTCTGTCACGTCCGCCACCACCCCCTGGTGAATCCGCAACAGGCCGCCGGTGTACTCCGTGACAAAAAGGGCCTCCTGTTCCGGCGCAAATACGCCGAAAGTGGGAAGATACAGCGGCGAGGCCGCTTGGGCGGAACCCGCAACAAAACCGAGCGCCGCCAGCGCCGGGATGACCGCGGTGAACACCCGAATCAGAAACATTGGCGCATGAACCATGGGCGATTCCTCCCGCAAACCCGATTCATTCCCAGTATCGCCGCGGCCCCCCCGGTTTATCCGATCCCTGCCTCGTTGGACGCAGGTCTAACACATATTTTCACATCAAGTCCTCGTCACTCAGATCCACATTGGAAAACACGTTTTGTACATCGTCGTGTTCTTCGAGGGCTTCGAGGAGATCCACCATCCGCTGGGCTTCGTCCCCTTCAAGGTTGACCGTGGTTTGTGGAACAAAAGTCACCTCGGCCCCTGCGATGGGCACTCCGGATTTTTCCAGATTTTCACGCACTTCCCGGAGTTGCTCGGGTGCCACGGTGATCACGTAACGATCTTCCTCCGCTGTAAAATCTTCCGCCCCAGCTTCCAGGGCGGCCATCATGGCGTCGTCCTCCGAGCCCGGGAACCCCTCCCGGGAAATTTCGATCACTCCTTTGCGGTCGAACATCCAAGCCACACACCCACTCTCGCCGAGACTTCCGCCCCGTTTGGAAAAAATGTGCCGGATCTCGGCGGCCGTCCGGTTGCGGTTATCGGTGAGAAGCTGCACCATCACCGCTGCGCCACCCGGGCCGTAGCCCTCATAAAACATCTCCTCGTAATTGACACCTTCCACATTGCCCGCGGCCTTGTCGATGGTTCGCTGGATGCTGTCCATGGGCATATTGGCCGCCCGGGCCCGCTCGATCGCCGTCTTCAGGCGATAATTCGTCTCCGGGTTACTACCGCCTTGCCGGGCCGCCGCATAAATTTCCCGGGACATTTTGGTAAACAACTGCCCCCGCACCGCATCCTGCTTGCCCTTTCGCCGCTGGATATTGTGCCATTTGGAATGTCCAGACATACCGTCCCCTTCCTTTCATCACAAGCCCCAATCCCGGGGATAGCGAAAATCCACCCCGATGGTCCTCCGGGACAACTTGGCGATCACCGGAGACCGGCGTTTAAACTGGTTGATCCGCACCCTTTTGGCCACAGCATCGATAAACCGGGGCGTGAAGCCCAAATTCACCAGATCCCGGCGGCTGTACTGCAGATCGACCATGCAATAGAGGAGGCGGTCCACCTCCTCATACGTGAACCCGAGTTCCTGCTCGTCCGTCTGGTCCGCCCACAAGTCGGCGCTCGGCGGCTTTTCCTGGATTTCCTTCGGGACTCCCAGATATCGCGCCACCTGGCGAATCTGGGTTTTGTAGAGATCGCCAATGGGATTGATCGCCGAGGCCAAATCCCCGAACTGGGTTCCATAGCCGAGAAGAAGTTCCGTTTTGTTACTGGTGCCGATCACCAGAGCGCCATCCCGGGCCGATCGATCGTACAGCACGCACATTCTCTCCCGGGCCATTCGGTTTCCCCGGCGCAACGCCGACGCCTCGGGATCCCCGGCGAAAAATGCGTCCACCATCGGGGTGATGTCCACGATCTCGCTCGGCAAGTCCAGTTGTTCGACCACCCTCCGGGCATCGTCCAGGCTGGCCGGAGAACTGGTCTTATACGGCATCAGCACGGCGAGGATCTGCCCGCGATCAAAAGCCCGGGCGGCAAGATACGCGACCACAGCCGAATCGATGCCCCCGGAAAGACCGAATACCACTTTGGAGAAGCCCGCCTTGGTCACTTCATCCTGCAAAAACCGGGTCATCATCTCCACGGCAAGGGGCGCCGAAATCGCCAACAGCTCTTCGGTGGAACGCTCAAAACGATTCACTCGACCGCCCCCCTCCGTAGCACCCCTCGTAGATCCGACCCAATTCCCGAACCGTGACATCCAGTTGTTCATCCCGCCCCAGAGGAGTTGTCAATCGGCTCCGCTGGAGCACCTCCTCATGCACATCCGCCACCAGCAGGGTCTCTTCAAACTCCGGAGCCGCGGCGATGATCTCCCCGAAGGGATCCACCACCGCCGACCCTCCATAAAATGCCACGCCGTCCTCTATCCCGACCCGGTTAGCAAACAAGACGTAGACCCCGAACAATTGGGCGTAGGTACGCAAGGTGCGGTACCACGTCTCCTGGGATCCCACCCGCTCCCCCACCGCCGGCCTGGCCGGGCTGGCCGAGGGAATAATCAGCACCATCGCTCCGTCCTCATTGAGGATATAAGGGACCGAGGGGTGCCAGGCATCTTCACAGATCATCAGTCCAAAACGCCCCCCCGGGGCATCGAAGGCGCGCACCCGCTTCCCCCGTCCAAAGTAGCGGCTCTCTTCAAACATCCCATATGTGGGCGGGTAAACCTTGTGATGGCGATACACCACCTCGCCCCCGGACACGTACAGGGCGGTGTTGTACAACGTGTATCTCTTGGTCATCTCCACCATGCCAAACACGATATCCGCGTGCCGGCTCGCCTGAATGACCTGCCGCACCTCCCGGTCTTCCACCATCCGGGCGCAGTCCACCGCCAAGTCTTTCAGCAAGTAACCGGTGAGACTAAGCTCCGGAAATACCACCAGATCGCAACCGGCCCCCTTGGCCTTCTCCACCCACATCACATGACGGCGGGCATTTTCCGCCACATCGCCTAACACCGGGCGCATCTGCACCAATCCTACGCGAAAAGACATTGAACCCACTCCACCTGTCTCCGACTCCATCGCACCATTGGCTCACGATCCAGTATACATGGAGTTGGGACGCAAGCCAACCGCAGGGCACCCAGACCCTGACGTGTCCTCGTCCTCTTCGGGCAACCCGAAAGGGGGTGAACCCACGTCCTGGGGCCCCACCCGGCCCCTTATGAGACATCGCCTACCTTCAGGGCGGTCCTCACGAACAATACGGCTCCGGGACTCCCCCGCAGCCGTAACTGGTAAAAGGAAGTGGGTCAATGGGCACTTGCCTGTGCAAACCGGACGCGGCGTCAGCGGCTTCCGCCCAAAGCCCGGGATCGAACCACAAAGGCTCAACCCCTGACCGTCAAGGCGCACCTCTTCCCTGGGACAAATCCACAATGCTCAGGATAAAAACCAAAATCCCAACAATGACAAAATCCCACGTCGTCGCCACCCGATTCGACAAATCGATGACCCACGGAGAAATAAAAAGCCAGATTCCGATCAGCAGGCTCAGCCAATGCCTCCACATCGCCGTCCCCTCCTCACCAAATGGACCGGGTTTAGGCTGCGGTGACCGACAACCTGCTTTATGTATATGAGCGGCGTTCACAAATTCTCCCCAAGTCTCCGATACCGTCCCTGGAAAAATAACAGGGGCCGTCCTTCATTGGCGGCCAGGTACAGAACCTCTCCCACATAAAGGGTGTGATCCCCGCCGTCGTATTCCGCCCACAATCGGCACGCGATCTGGGCCAGACTTCCCGCCAACACCGGAATGTCTTCGGGCCATTCATACTCCAGAGCCGCCGCCACCGCGGGATCCGGTTTACCGGCAAAATGCCGAGATACTCCCTCCTGTTCCTCCCGCAAGATGCTCACCCCAAACCTCCCGGCCTCCCGAATGAGCTCGTGGGTGCGGGCCCGCCGGTCGACCGAGACCAGGATCAGCGGCGGATCCAGGGACACCGACGTGAAGGAATTGGCCGTCATTCCGTGGGCCCCGTCCCCGTCCGGCACCGTCACCACCGTCACCCCAGTACCAAACAACCCCATCACTTGCCGAAACGTCATGGCATCCATCTGTGCTCTCCCTCCTTGTCTCTTACAAGGAATTATACAGGAATTCTTAAGTTGTCGACTGATGAACAGAGACCCCTTTGGGGTCTCCTATAGCTGCCATCTGTTCGACGATTCACAAACTGTCTTCGTTCAGTAGGATTCTCTTAAGAACTCGAGTGATTTTCAAGCACCGCCAGCCCCGCCCTGGCACAGATCGTATCCTCTTCGGAAGATCCCCCCGAACAGCCGATCCCGCCAAGCAGATGCTCGCCATAATAAATGGGCAATCCCCCACCAAAAATCACCAGGCGGTCCGTGTGAACAATCCCGTGCAAAAGAGCCGGTTCATCTTTAATAAACCCATACCAATCCCCTGTCGCCTTGCCAAAAGCCGCCGCCGTGTATGCCTTGTTTCGGGCGATCTCTCCGCTCAAAAGGGGCGCGCCGTCCATTCGCAAAAAGGCCAGGAGATTGCCTCCGGCATCCGCCACCGCGATATTCAAACGAACTCCGATCTCCCGCGCTTTTGCTTCAGCCGCCTGAACCATCGCCATCGCCGTGTTGTGGTTCAGGGCGAAGGTGGATCGAACCGGTTCATTCGGTCTCATGCCCGTTCACCTCGCATCCCGCTCACGAGCCGTTCGGGGGCTCGTGTTTCTTCGTCTGTTTGTCCTCCATGGTGACCCCGCCGACAGCCCAATGGCTTTTCGGAATCTCGTAGATGACCACGCGGATATTCTCCCTTGGCGCTCCCAGACTCCGATGAAGGGCCTCCGTCACCTCTTCAATAGCCCGTTTCTTCATTTCGGGTGACCGCCCTTCGAGGATATGCAGCTGTACCAGAGGCAATTCCCGTCCCCCCTTGTTACCGGATTGCGCTTTATGTCGTCACTCCACGCGCAGCTCTAAAGTGGCAAGGCCGTCAAAAGCCACCTGGAGCCGATCCCCCGGCGCCACGGAAACCGCTTCGGTGATGCCGCCTGTCAAGATCACCATACCGGGTTCCAGAGCCAATCCTTCCCGGGCCAACATCTGCGCGAGCATCACCACGGACCTCACCGGATGACCCAGTACCGCCGCGCCCGCCCCGGTTTGAACCACCGTGCCGTTCTTGCGAACCACGACGCCGACCTCGTCCCACTGGGTGTGGTACGGGGAGAATCCTTGTTCGCCCAAGTAAAAGCGGGAAGACGATGCGTTATCTGCCACCACATCCACCAATGTGAACGAAAAATTTTCATACCGGCTGTCGATCACTTCAAGAGCCGGAACTACACACTCCGTGGCCCGCCACACATCTCTCGGTGTGATGGAATCGCCCTCCAGCCGGCCCTTGAGCACCAACGCCAACTCCGGTTCCACTCGAGGATGCACCAAACCCGTGACCGAGAGAATGGGTGTTTTCAATTCCATTGCGCCCAGCAATCGACCATAGATCGGTTCGTCCACACCCACGGATACTTGTTTGGCCCGACTGGTCAGTCCCATTTTCCATCCGATAAGTCTGTCGCCCGCGGCCAGATCTCTTTCCACGGCCAATGCCTGTATGCGGTATGCCTGTTCCACCGTCAGTTCCGGGTATTCAAGCGTTAGCTTTCTCATGGCCAAGCCTTTGCGCTGATGCTCATTCACCCGCTGCGCCAGCGCATCCAAGTCCACATCCTGCATCCGTTCATCCCCTTTCTCTCTGCGAGGGCCACGGTTCACGGTCACAGGCCCATGGGCCGGGACATGGAGCCTTCCGCCCGGTTCGCGCCTTTCCCAACGAGGCCACCGATGTTCAGCGGCCCGCGGCGCCAACCTCTTTACGTTTGGCCAGCTCCACCGCCACATCCACGATCATGTCCTCCTGACCGCCGACCACCTTTCGTTTGCCCAATTCGACCAGGATATCCCGCGCATCCACGCCAAACTGTTCCGCAGCACGGAACGCGTGCAGCAAGAAGCTTGAGTAGACCCCGGCGTATCCCATTGTCAGGCTCACCCGGTCCGTCTGTACCGGCCGCGCCATCCTCGGGCGAACCACATCCTCCGCCGCGTCCATCGCAGGATACAGGCGAACCCCTGTATCAATGCCCGCTTTTTCCGCCACCGCCGCGAAAACCTCCAACGGGGTATTCCCGGCACCGGCCCCGAGGCCCGCAAGACTGGCGTCAATCCTCGTTGCACCCGCTTCCACTGCCGCAAGGGAATTCGCCACCGAGACCCCGAGATTATTGTGGGCGTGAAACCCTACCTCCACCTCGTCCGGCAGAGCTTCCCGCAACGCGGTGACCTTCTCCCGGACTTCACCCATCAACATGGCCCCCGCCGAATCCACCACGTATACCGTTTGTGCCCCGTAAGAAGCCATTTTTTTCGCCTCTTCCACCAACACACCCGCCGGGACCATATGGGACATCATCAGAAAACCCACGGTCTCAAGCCCCATCTTTCGCGCTTCTCCAATGTGCTGTTCAGAAATATCCGCTTCCGTACAATGGGTGGCCACGCGAATGACTTGAATTCCTGTATCCGCAGCCCTCTTCATGTGCTCGACGGTCCCGATTCCCGGCAAAAGCAGGGCCGCAACCTTACTGTTGCGGACCGTTTCGCACACCGCCCGCAGGTAGTCCTCTTCCGTTTCCTTTGAAAATCCGTACTGGACGGAGCTGCCTCCCAAACCGTCTCCGTGGGTGGCTTCAATGATCGCCACTCCGGTCCGATCCAGGGCACCCGCGATGGCCCGGGCATCTTCCACACTAAACTGGTGGCGAACCGCGTGCATTCCGTCTCTCAGCGTCACATCCGTGACCCGTATCGTCCGATTTCCCATGATCGTCCTCCCGCCCCCCTCAATGTTGGACCGCCAAGCGATTCTTGGCGAATTCCTCGCCCACCTTGGTCGCAGCAGCCGTCATGATATCGAGATTCCCCGCATAAACAGGGAGAAAATCCCCCAGCCCCTCCACTTCAATGGAGATGCTGACCAGGTTATCCCGGTAGATCGGATCCCGATTCAGGCGATATCCCGGGACAAACTCTTGAACATGAGCCACCATCTCACGAATCGACCGGTCAATCCGTTCATACACATCCTCTCCGGTCTCGTCGATCAGGCAGTAGATGGTGTCCCGCATGAGAATCGGCGGCTCGGCCGGATTGAGAATGATGATCGCCTTGCCTTTTCTCGCACCGCCGATAACCTCAAGAGCTTTTCCGGTCGTCTCCGTAAACTCATCAATGTTCTGGCGTGTTCCGGGCCCCGCACTTTTACTGGCAATGGTCGCCACGATCTCGGCGTAGGAAACCCCCACCACCCGGCTTACGGCGTAAACCATGGGGGTGGTCGCCTGGCCTCCACAGGTCACCATGTTCACATTCGGCGCGTCGAGGTGTTCCTTTAGGTTCACCGCCGCGATCACGTAAGGCCCACGGGCGGCCGGTGTCAGGTCAATGGCCTGGATTCCCGCCTCTTTGAGCAACTTGGCATGGCGCACATGAGCTTTGGCGCTGGTGGCATCAAACACGATGTCCGGGCGAACTCCCTGATCCAACGCTGCCTTGAGCCCTTCCGCAGAAGTCTCCAACCCCATTTGTCCCGCCCTGCGCAGACCTTCGGACGCTGGATCAATCCCGATCATCCAGCGGGGTTCCAGCCAGTCACTGCGCATGAGTTTGAACATGAGATCGGTTCCGATATTACCCGATCCAACTATGGCCGCTTTGAGTTTCACGCCTCTCCCTCCAGCTTCGGAAAAATCGCTTCCACCCTGCCCATTTTTCCAAAATTAACCACGTATCGGGATCCCGCCTTGGCATTCACCGCCGCGCTCACCGCTCCGGAAAGAACCACGTGTCCCGCCTTCAAAGTCGTCCCGAACGCCGCGACTTTATTCGCCAGCCAGGCCACTCCCAAAGCCGGATGTCCCAACACCGCGGCCCCCGCTCCCGTCTGCACGACCTCTCCGTCTTCAAAAAGGGCCATTCCCACGAGCTCCAGGTCCACATCTTCCACCCGGGTCGCCCGCGTACCCAGTACAAAACAGCCTGACGATGCATTGTCCGCCACGGTGTCGGGAAGTTTAATCCGCCAGTCGGCAATCCGGCTGTCCACCACCTCAATGGCGGGAACCACGTAATCCGTAGCCCGGAGCACGTCATGAATTCCCAGTCCAGGACCCTCGAGATCCTTTTTCAAGATAAAGGCAATCTCCGCTTCCACTCGCGGTTGAAGGAGGGGATGGTCAATCACTGCACCCGACGGGTAATCCATCGAGCGAAACAGGTGGCCATAATCGGGTTCCCCCACGCCGAACATCTCTTGCATGGGCCGACTGGTCAAACCGATCTTGTGCCCCACGACCTCTTCTCCGAGATTTATCTTCTTCTTTACAACCTCCAACTGGATCCGGTATGCATCCTCCACCGTTATCCGGGATTCCGCTTCGGTTAACGGGGGAATGGGACGGCGTTCTTTCTCAGCCCGAAACAATCGCTCAGCCCATGCGGCCAGTTTTTCCGGTCCGACGCTCACGTCCTCACCCCCTCACAATTTCACACACACGTTCGACAGCTCTGTGAAAAATTCAAAGCTGTGAACGCCGCCTTCCCGCCCAATGCCGCTTTGTTTCATACCGCCAAACGGAGTGCGCAAATCCCTCAGGAACCAAGTGTTGATCCATATCACCCCCGCCTCAAGCCGCGCCGCCACCCGGTGGGCCCGCTTGAGATTCGAGGTCCAGATCGTGGCGCTCAGACCATAATGGGTATCGTTGGCCTGTTCGATCACTTCCTCCTCGGTGTCAAAGGGCTGAACCGTGATCACCGGACCGAAGACCTCTTGCTGTACAATTTCGCAACGGCGGTCGACATCGACAATAATCGTGGGTTCCAGATAATACCCCCGGGTCAGGTGCTCGGGCCGCCGGCCCCCAACCAGGATTCGCCCGCCCTCCTTGACCGCCCGCTCAATAAAGCCCTCAACCCGGTGAAGGTGTTCCTCACTGATCAACGCCCCGACGTTCGTTCGCTCATCAAAAGGATCTCCCACCACCAAGTTCTTGGCTTTCTCCACCATTCTGCTCAGGAACTCGTCATAAATCGGCCGTTCCACATACACCCGGGAACCGCACAGACAAACTTCCCCTTGGTTCGAAAAGCTGGAACGAACTGTCGTCTCCACAACATCGTCCAGATCGGCATCAGCAAAAATGATATTCGGGTTTTTGCCGCCCAGTTCAAAGGCCACCCGCTTCAATGTTCCGGATGCCGCCTTCATCACAGCTTTCCCTGTGGACGTTTCGCCTGTCAAGGAGATTAAATTCACATCCGGATGTTCGGTCAATGCCGATCCCGCCGAATCCGGCCCGAACCCGTGAACCACGTTAAAAACCCCATCCGGCAAGCCGGCTTCCTGACAAATCTCCGCCAATTTCGTCGCCGTCATCGGCGTCAATTCCGCGGGTTTTGCCACACATGTATTGCCCGCGGCAAGACATGGAGCCACCTTCCAGGTCAACAATAAAAGCGGCAGATTCCAGGGCGAGATCAACCCCGCCACCCCAACCGGACGCCGCAACACATAATTGAGGGCCACATCGTCCATCTGAAATGCTTCGGTACCCAACCCCTTGACAAAATCCGCAAAGAACCGGAAGTTGTAAGCGGCCCGCGGAATGTCCAGCGTTTTGGCCAATGTCAGCGGTTTGCCGGTATCCAGGGTCTCCAGGCGGGCCAGTTCCTCCATGTTTTCATCAATCAGGTCCGCAATCCGATTGAGAATCGCCGAGCGCTTGGCCACAGGCATCCTTCCCCACTCGCCGAATGCTCTCCTGGCCGCCGCCACCGCCCGGTCAATCTCCGGTTTTCCGCCCTCGGCCACCTCGCCCAGCACCTCTCCGGTGGCCGGGTTCACATTCACGAACCTGCGTCCGTTTTCCGACTCCACAAACTTCCCGTCGATAAAATGCCGCACCAGTTCCATCGAATCTCTTCCTTTCTCGGCTTGACAGATTTCTCACTGGTTCCGTGGCTATTTTTATCTTAGAAGAGTTGCTCGCGGGTACAACCCGCGTTTCTCACAATATGAAATCGCCTAAAATTCGTCGTAAAAGATATTTGAACTGCGCAGTCCACCTTTGTACAACACCTTTAGTGTGGTCTGAATGAGCGCAGGAGGACCGCAGAGATACGCATCCATCCCGTCGAATCGTTCAAAATGCCTCTCAACGACATCGGCGATGTATCCTTCCTCCCCTTCCCAGGCATCTTCGGGATCCCGTTCGGAAAGTGCAGGGATGAAATGGAAGTTGCTTTGCTTCTGCTCCAGTTCCCTCCAGAGATCCATCAGGTACAAATCGCGTACCTTGCGCGCGCCATAAAAAAACCACGCCTCGTGTTCATAAGGACCGGCAAATAATTCCTCGATCAAACCTTTGATGGGCGCCATCCCGGAGCCCCCGGCAACGAAAAGAAGCTTCTTGTTGCGATCCCGGAGTTGCATTTTTCCGTAAGGCCCCGAGCCCCTCACCCGATCCCCCGGCTTCAGGTCACACATGTAATTGGAGCCCCGTCCTCCGGGCACCCGTTTGACATGAAATTCAAGAGGTTCTCCGGTTCGATACCGGGTTGCCACCGAATACGCCCGTCCCTCGTCCGATTGGGGTATTGCGAATTCGAAAAACTGTCCGGCCGCGTATGGAATATCTGACGGTTCCGTCAGTTCCAAACGAATGCGGTGGATGTCGTGCGTACAGGCGAGATTCTCCCGTACCACCGCTGCAAAATCATGAACCGGGAACAACTGCACCCCCGGTTCCTCGTCCTCCTCCTCGACTTCGACGACCAGATCACTTTCCGGCAGTGTGCTGCACATCAAAATGTACCCATCGTCTCGCTCGAAACCCATGAGGGCGAATTCAGAAACCCGATCCATCAGGCGATAATCCCCTTCAAGGACTTTTGCTTTACAGGCGGAACAGTTCCCGTGTTTGCAGCCGTACGGAACCGCCAGACCGCTGCGCAGAATCGCATCCAGAACGGTTTGACCTTCTCTGCAATGAATCTCGGCTCCCCGCGGTTCCACACGGATCTTGAAGGTGACACTCGATTGTTGTGCAACGCTCATTGCGAACACCCTTTCGTTCAATTCAGCTCTGGTTGATCCCGGCGAGTTGGACCTGAACTCCGCCGAACTTGTAAACTGTCGTGAATCTGTAACGCCAAGTGAATCTTGAACCGATCTTCTCCATCATCCAAATTGATCCGGCACAGTTCCTCAATTTTGCGGAGACGGTATCGCAGGCCGGTTTCCGAGACATACAGCGCACCGGCGACTTTTCGAATGTTGCCGGTATGGGCCAAATACGCTCGCAGAGTCGTCAACAATTCGCCTCGGTGCTTCTGATCATAAGCTTCCAGACGCCCCAACACAGATCGGTAAAAATCGGCGAGCTCTTGATGGGAGGCGGCCTTCATGAGTATCAACACGGTTTGAAACTGTTCATAGACCCCGAAGCGGGAACGAAGAGGCACGCCGCTCGTTTCAAGAACATCGAGAAAATCGACAATACTCACGGCATCGTCATAACTCCGGCCTATGCTGACAACCGATTGCGCCAGCCGGCCGCATCCGGCCAACATGCGGATCACTTTAAATTTTTTCTGGCAGGTGTTGAAAACCGACTGGAGAAACTCGTCCGGCGTATCTCCCGAACGGCGCTGAACCTCGGAATACAGGCCGATTAAATATCCATTTTTAGGGAATAATTCAAATTCCGGGTATTTCTGTTGTAGAAAATAAAAAACCTCCATCATCTGTTCTTCCTGTTCGACCCGGAACGCCACCAACCGCCTCGGTTCCTCAGGATTAATATCCAACAACCTCGCGCGTCGAACCAGGGTCTGTTCGTCATGTCTCCCGCCGATCACTTCATCGAGAAAATCGGCCAAATGAAGTCTCGCCTCTTTCATCAGCAGCCGTTCCTGGAACAGGTGGATGGCACAGATGTTACTGGCCCGCTCGGCGAGGATAAGCTCCCCTTCCCCCATCGGTTTCGCGCCAACCACACAAAGGTGGCCGAATCGGTTCGCGGAGGTGCCGATCAGCAGGACCTCAATAAAGTTGCCTCCGCTCTCCCAGTGTTCCGGTTTTCCGACGGCCGGCTCTTTCCCCGTTCTGGCGATCGCCCCGGACTGGGCTTTCCACTCTCGATAAACCTGCCGGTGATCCGGATCGAGAACCGCCTCGGACAAAAGCCGTCCCTTCAGATTCTCAACAAAAACACTGCGGTGAAGGGCATCCCCGATAACCTGAACAATTTCATCCAGTGATTTCTCCTCAAACATGAGTTCGCTCAGCCTTCTGTGAAGAACCATCGACTCTTTCCAGGTTTGATTGAGAAGAGAAATTCTCTGGTAAGCCCTGTCCAGTTCGGTGGCCAACGATTCCGCTTCATAATATTGGCCGAGGGCGCGCTCGGCATCCGTACACAGCTCCCAGCTCTTCGCCATGTACAGACACCGAGCGTCGCCGCGGCCACGGCACTCCGGTTCATAGACCAAAACCCGCCGTCCGAAAATCTCTGTCAGATACCCACTGGCATAACCCACCAATGTCCAACAAACCGGTTCCTCGCTCACCCCAAAATGACGCAAATGTTCGTCCGCCTCATACGAATGCCGCCACTCCCCTGTAAACACCAACGAACCGGATTCCCAATCCACACGAAGTTCCTGCGGCTCAACGGTCACAATCCCCTCGACCGTGTGCAACTGAGGCCCAACGAAAAACAATTCGTCCTTCGACTCCCAGTTGAACATGGTCCGGATGGCCTTGGCATCGCTCTGGCCACAGGCCCATCCGTACCTCATTAAAAATCCCTTCGCCCGGTCCATCCCCAGGGTTGCCACCAGATCTCTCCGCAACAATCCCAGTGCCGAGGTCTCGATCAAAGCCATACGGTGCCCGTTCAGTCTGATGATACCGGTTCGGGGATTGACCTCCAGCAATTGATCGAGAAGTAACCGATGGGCTTTCATACAATGTCCGTCCTTCGCGACGGCATGGGCTGCATAACGATCACGCCCCCGCTTTCCCTCGGGACACCCGTCCAAAAAACATTTCTACCAATTCACAGAACTCATCTCGGCGCTCAATCTGTGTCCAGTGGCCACAACGTCCGAAAATGTGGAGCTGGGCATAGGGAAGCAGATTAAACAACCGATACGAGTTGTCCACCGGAATCACTTGATCTTCACGCCCGTGAATGACCAGAGTCGGGCGGACAATATTCCGGATATCCTCTTCGGGTGTCACCATCGCATCCACGTGTCGCTGCCGCGGCTCCGGAAACATTTCTTCATAGGCGGACCGGGATTCGGGCTCCAGACTGGCTTCGTAACGAAGCCTCGCCAGGTCCGGAGTCAGAAGGGATTTATCGAACGCAAAGATATCCATAATGCGTTCCATTTCCTCCACGCCACGGGCTCGGTATCCCCAAACCGCATCCAGTCCTTCCGTAATTCGGAACGGCACCCCAACCGCTCCCATCAACACCAAGGCACGCACATATTCCGGATGCTGGGCCGTCAGCCGAAGGGCCACCGCCCCACCCATGGAGTTGCCGACTATCATGGCCGGGACAGCCCCGACGGCATCCATGAAATTCTTTACATGATTCACCCAGGTTTCGAGTCGGTATTCGATTGCGGTGGGACGCTCCGTTTTGCCAAAGCCCACGACATCAAGTGCGTACACCCTAAACCGGGCGGCCAACCGAGGAAGAACCCCTCCCCAATTGGCCCACGCCGATACTCCGGGACCGGACCCGTGGATCAAAAGAACATTCGGCCCTTCTCCAAGAACGTGGTAATGCGTGCGTATTCCTCCGGCATCGACGTACTGTCCGACTTGTACGGACCCATGATCTTCAGACATGAGGACATTCCTCCTTTTAGGCCACGTCAAGATCGACAGGATCCCCGTCCCGGACTCCATTTTCTCGAAGGGTGCGTTCGAGTTCAATTTCCTTTAGGCCGTTCGGATGGATGCGCACCATGCGATAGGGCCTGTCCTCGGGTAGCTCCCACATCTTCTTCACGACATCCAACAATTCCTTCCCTTTCATCCCTGGCTCTGCAGGGACCCCTTGGTGACAAAGAAACCGGTCATCAAAGGTCACGCGAACCCAGACGAACACGCCGCCTCCCCCTCTCTACACCACTTCAAAGGTTTTATCCAATCCCAACTGTTCCCGGTAGCGGACCCACCGGTGATAATCTCTGGAACTATAATGTTCGTTGGCTTCTTCGGGAGTAAAACCGAAGTATTCGAACATATCGGGAAGAGTAGGTCCAAACTCACCGGACAGATACGATTCCGCCGGCCACCACCACTGAATGTATTTTTCCGGTTCCTCCAGGAAGATATCCCTGCATCCGGGGGAACAGAACATGTGCGTCTTGCCGTTGTACTCGGCATATTGCGTCCACATCCGATCCGGATGATCCGGGTCCGGGAATTCGCAGGGAATTTGACAGACCGCGCAAACCGCCGGCAGACCGGGAGACGCGACCGCCATGACATGATCGTCCATTTTTCGGAAGAAGGGGGCATAATAGCGTTCAAAAGTGTTTGGGTACTCCCGGGATAACCATTCATAATCATCCGGCTGCAATCGGAACCCGCGGAAATAGTTCGCATGCTTATAATGATCAAGAATCCGCATCGTTGCGTGGGAATAATGCTCCTTCTCCTTAATTGTATCCTCAAAATTCCGCGGCGGCCGGATTCCATACTTGTAGAGATCTTTAAACAATCCGTTCAGCACTTGGTCTTCCACGTACATTTCAAATGCTTTTCTCCACGAAATTGCACGCACCCGGGGATAGTAATCCACCAAGGTTGAAATCACAGAGAAGATCCGATAACAACGCCAATACCATTTATCCAGCCAGCGCTGTACGATCGGGACGTTGCGATCGTCTTCCTCCAGCAACATCTTCAGCGCCGCCATCCCCAGGGCCATGTGCCGGGACTCATCCGATTGAACGCTCTTGCCCACCGATGCAAAATGTTCATCCCCAACGGCCGCCGCAGAAGCTGCAAAAGGCAGGAACAAAATATTTGTAAACACATATTCAAACGAGAACGAAATGGCGATCAGTGCCTCGAAGGGGCCCGATGTCAGGGCATCATCGAAAAACGATTTAGGCACGGTGTTGAACCACAGGTTTTCGTTCGTCTTTGCATACGCATGAAGACCGTCGTAATACCGGCTCATGTGCGCGTAATGCTTGATTTCGATTTGAGCATGCCGCAATTCGTCCACAGCTTGATTAAAGGTCGCGAAACGGATGGCCTCGATCGGAATGTTGCGGCCAATGTAGGCCATGAGACGATGGGCCGAGTACTCCGCCGGCTGGACGGCCACCGCAAAAGCTTTGACGCCTTCGAACCACCGGCTGTCCACGATCCGCGCATGTCCATGGTTGGCTTCAAACGCACTTCGGATCGCGTGATGCAGATGTTCCTTTTCTGCCTGTATCTTGACATATTGATTGAAAGTCATGCGAAAAGGGTCTTCCCAGCGCTTTGGATCTTTGATACGTATACCCTCGGCCTCCACCAACGGATAAATCTGCTTAAAATCCACATCTTTCGGGTCCCACATCAGGTCCCTGGTCAGCGCCTTGTACCGCGCACCCGCCGAAAGTTTCCCCATCTCGAACCCTCCCCGTGATTCCTTTTTTCCTCCTGTCAGTCCGCCCGATTCCACCGAATTAAAAGATGATCTTCATCCCATTCTTCAATGAAGCCGAAATACGACGACATATAGATGTGCAACTCATCCATCGACCAGTCCCGTCCCAGGACTTCCTCCACCTTCTCCCGTCGCAACAACAGTTTGAGCGGCGATTTCACTTTGACATAGATATTGAAATCAACCAACTCAACCCCGGCATTGTCCGCCTGAACAGCTTCGACAATCGCATCCACCACGGGGCCGCCGTTCTTGTCCAAATCCATCCCCACGTATTGGCCCTGGTCCACCGTCATCCCTGAACCCTCCCTTTTTTACGCAGGCTCTTGTGTAAGAATCCCCATTCGTTGCAGTTTTGGATAAATATTTTCCTGAAGATTCCGGTCGACCGATTGTTCAAGCGAGAATGGGATGCCGTGGCGATCCATGAGGGCTTGGAGTGACTTCACCGCCTCCGCTGCCCTGGGCAGCCAATGTTGCACCCAGGATTCCACAATCTCCCGGTTCGTTTTTTCCTCCTCGGGGGTCAAACGAGGGTCGCTCAGGGTCTTGCCCCAACGATAATCCCCCGGCCAGTTCTCATAGCCCAACGCTTTGAGATATTCCCAACGGCTGAGCGTCGGATCCTCGGCCACCATTTTGAACAGGGATTCCGTCCATTGTTCCTGCCACTGAACCTGCTCCGCGCACACCAGCGCCAACTCGGGGATGACCGTATCGTGGTGCGCCAAAGCCATTTCATTCATCTCTTGGTATAAGATTCTGTCGATTAAAGGTCCCAGGGTTAAGTGCAGGGCCACAAGTGCCTCCGCCCAGTCTTCGGTGACCAAGACATGCTCCATATACCGGCGGAGCCCATTGTAGGCGCGGTCGTGCACCCAGAGCTCCCTGCCACGCTCCAAAACCGGCAACCCCTCGTCGCCAACGACTTCCAGCGCCCACGTGCTCAACCATTGCGCGCGTCCTTGTTTGTCGAATGCGGTATAGGTCGCCGACTGCTCGATTGGACAACCCATGGCATAACGCACCACGTACTGGAGTTGAACCGCTCCGGCGTATTCGTAATGGCGAAGCGGGGTATAAAAATCGCAGGCAAATTCTTTCCACGAATCAGAGACCCGGCTGTAGATCCCCAGCTTCTGGGCCCGGTCGAATACCCCCTCCACATCCTCCGCCATTTTCTTGCGGCTCAGGGTGTACGTTTCATACCAATAGCGCTTGGGATCGCGGAAAGCGTCCCAGTCTTTCACCCGGATTCGCGTAAACCGCGGATCATAGATGTCATAATCCGTTTTCCCGTACTTGAACCGATACTGTCCGTGGAGATACGATTGTTCCCGAACGGTTACCTCTTCGTACTCATTTTTCGTCAGCCAGTCCCAGGGCTGTTTTCGGACCGGTTCAAGGGTCTTTGGCTGAAACGCCATTGGCTTTCTCCCCTTCTCATGAGTCTTTGGTCAGGCGGATCACCAGATCGGACTTCGGGGTGGTCTTGCACGCCAAAACAAACCCTCGCTGCCGCTCATCCTCCGGAAGGACCGCCACCGAAGACTTTCCCAGTTCATACGAGCCCTCCACCACCTGCACCTTGCACAATCCACATCCTCCACCCCGGCATCCGCGCTTCACGCTTCGGACGCCCTGGGCGATGGCCGCCGCCAAAACATCCTGCTCATGCTTACATGTGAATTCTCGTCCTTCCTCAAGGACCATAATCCGATACCCCTCGGCCATCGCCCAGCTCCTCCTTTCCAAATCTCGCTCAGTTCTTGTTTCTGGTTCGCCTGACTCAGGTCAGCGCGGTGGTAAATCGGTCATTGAGTTCCCTCATATGATAGAAAATCCCTTTGCCCAACTGATCTTCGGTCCAGGTGACCGGCGTGAAATCTTCGTGCGGAATATACCCGCCGCTGAAGACCTCGTTTCGGTTTCCGGACGGGTCAAAGAAATAGATCGTCGTTCCTCGGGTGATGCCGTGACGAGTCGGCGTGACGTCGAATGTCACGTTGTTGCGGCCCAACACATCCGCGGCATGCAGCACATCATTCCAGCTGCCCAGCGTAAACGCGAAATGGTGCAATTTCCCGTTCGGCCCTTTGAGAATGGCGATGTCGTGCGGAGTGTTGGTCCGGAACAGCCATACCGCCAGCAGCTTCTCGCCGTCCAGAGTAATGATCCTTTCGCTCATATGAAAGTCAAACACTTTCATGAGCAGATCGGTGGCTCCCTCCACATCTTCGCCGACAATCAGAAGATGATCCAACTGCGGAGGCGCAATCCCCTTCAGATTCTCCGGATATGGGTCAGGATTCAGTTTGAGCCCGTTGCCCACCCGCTCAATCTCGTGGTACAACTCCACCAAATGTCCGGTAGGCAGTTCAAAACGAATGGCCTCTCCTTCCGCGAGCCGGGTTCCTTTCGAGATCCGATTCACGCGGACACCGTAATTTTCCAGCTTTTTTTCGAATTCGTCCAATTCGCGTTCGTAGCGCACCTTGAAAGCGAGATGAACCAGCCCCGGATGGTCCGCTTCAGTCAATATCAAACTGTGATGATCCTCTTCATCCCAAGCTTTGAAATAAGCCTTCCCATTTTCCCGGGCCATCAACTGAAGTCCGATGACATTGGAATAATAGTCAATGCTCTTCTCCAAATCCAGGACCCGGGCCTCCACTCTACCCAGTCGCATGATGCCCATTTTTCTGAATTGCTCCTTTCTTATAGATTTCGTTAAACTTCAGCGGGGCTATTTGTAATTTTAAGAGCGCTCTAAGCCGAAAGTAAGTGCGCATCTCGACAAAAGGAGGTGCATTGATTTGTCGCTATACTCCAACCTCGACCGACGTGAAACGACAATCTTGACACATGGCATGGATTTGTCCAATCGCACATTCCACTTGAAATTGAGGCCCATTGAGTTAATAATTTAAGAAGGGGTAACCGTGGGGTTCAGTCTGCCCATTGAAAACATTCTCTCTTTCGACAAGCCGATTGAACATGTGGGAGGTAACTCCATGATCAAATCCGTCGATCATGTCGTCAACATTTTGAACTGTTTTACCCCGGAAAAGACGGAGTTGGGGATTTCGGAGCTGACTGTACAACTGAACATGAACAAGAGCACTGTTCATCACATTGTGAAATCCCTGTGTGAACACAAAGTCCTCGTTCAAACCCCCGCAAAAAAATATCGACTGGGCTCAAAGATCCTCGACTGGGAGCGTTCGGTATCTCCGCTCTCAAAATTGTTGCAGGTCGCATCTCCATTTATGGAGTCTCTGGTAAAAATAACCGGGGAAACGGTGCATCTCGCTGTTTTGGAAGGAACCGAGGTGTACTATTTGGCCAAGTTGCGCTCTCAACGGGCCATTCGAATCGAAACCAAAATCGGAGGCCGGATGCCGGCCCATTGTACGGGTCTCGGCAAAGCCCAGTTGGCTTTTCAGCCGGATCGACACCTGCAACAGATCTCGGCGAAACAATTGCAGGCCGTGACCCCCAACACCATTGTCGACCCCGCAAGATTCTATGAAGAAATGCAGACCATTCGCCGACGGGGTTACGCCATCGACAACGAAGAATATGAGATTGGGTTGTATTGCATCGCCGCCCCCATCCGGGATGGTCAGGATCAAGTTGTGGCGGCGGTGAGCCTCGCGGGCCCCGAAGTCCGAATGCGAACAGAAAATGCGGATAACCTAGTCCGTCTCGTCAAAAAAACCGCCTCTCAGATATCTGAAAAAATTTCCCTCTGGCAATAGTCCCGGCCACATGGAAACCGGGAACTGTCGGAAATCTGCGGCAACAACAAAAGCTCCCCCGTGTTTCGTTTTGTGAAATTCGCTTGAAGAAACCATCGATTCAGGGTGCTATAGTTAAAATCGAATTCATATCACCGATGCGGAGGGAGCAACCATGAGTATGGATCTGGCTATTTTGAGCACCCACACACCCCGGATGTGCCATCGCGACCGTGTCCCCCCTTTTCAAGAACCGCTGGTTCACGCGCTGGACCGGGCATCCGGGCAACTGTCCGACGCCGAGATTGAGGTATTGGTCACGATTTCGTGCCATTGGATGAGCACCTTTGATCATTATGTGGATGCCACCCCCGTTCACGAGGGGTTGCTGACCGCGGAGGAATGCCCTGATCTCATCTCCCAAGTCCCTTACCGGTACCGGGGCGACAGGGACTTGGGAATTGCCCTGGCCGAGGCCGGTCGTGCAGCGGGCATCCCAGTGATCTCTTTCGAAGACCCGGCCTATGTGTTGGACTACGGCACCGTGGTACCCCTTCGCTACCTCGACCCCCGTGAAGAACTCGCCGTGGTCCCGCTTTCCGTGTGTTGGTCCGCGGATCTGGACGAGAGTTATCAATGGGGGCAAGTGATCGGACAAACTCTGAAAAAAAGTGGTCGCCGCGCCGCTTTCGTCGCCAGCGGCGCCTTGTCGCACAACCTGGTCCGCGGTCCCGAGCGATGGCCCACCACGATGGAAATGGCCCTGGATCAAAAGTTCATTGAACTTCTTCAAGATGAAAAACTTGAAGAAGTTCGCCAAATGTTGCCTTCTTTCGCACAAGCCGCCAAAGTGGAATCCGGCGGCCGCCACGTGGCGGTCCTTCTCGGCGTGTTGAGCGAAATCGCTGCGTACCATGCGGAGTACCTGGGTTACGCCCAATCATCCGGCAGTGGGAACCCGATCATGGTGTTCTCCCGCCGCTAGACTTTCAATGAAAAGGAGAGTGCCCTTGTACGACCTGCACACGCATTTTATACCCGATACCGTTTTGGAGCGACTGAAAAAACTAAGTGACATTCAAGCGGAATTTCGCCGCATTCCGGGCAAGGACGACCCGTTTCTCATCGTGAACGGTACATGGGGATTCGAACTCAAACGAGCCTTTTACGATCCGAAGATCTATCTTAAAGAACAGGCACGGGCCGGAATCGCTCATTCTTTGATTTCCCCGGTCCCTCAACTTTTTCTATATGAATCTTCGGCCGAGACGGCTGAGGAATGGTCCCGCGAATACAACCATGCCTTGGCGGATTTGGCACGAACAAACCCGGACCGGATCTCCGCCCTGGGAACGGTTCCTCTGCAACAGCCGGCCCGGGCCGCTCAGGTACTGGCCGAGGCGATGGACATCGGACTTAAAGGAGTGATCATCGCCACCACTGTCAACGGCCAACTGCTCAGTGATGAACGGTTTCGGCCTTTCTGGGAGGAAGCGGATCGGCGGAAAGCCATCGTGTTTCTTCACCCGCTCCTTTGCGGCGATCCGCGCCTCCGGCAGAGAAAAATGGCGAATCTGATCGGCGTTCCATGGGAAACCACGGTCTGCGCAACAGATCTGATCCTCAGCGGCACTGTACACCGGTATCCGGATACCCGTATGTTGCTTGCACACGGAGCCGGCTTTCTCCCATATCAGATCGGCCGTATCCAAAAGGGATATGAACAGTGGCTGGACGTGTCGGCCGACCTTAAGGAGTCTCCGGAGGCGTCCCTTCGCCGGTTTTGGTATGACAGCGTGTTGTGGCATCCGGCTTCCCTGGCCCTGTTGAGAGATGTGGCCGGTACAGACCGAATCGTTCCCGGGTCAGACTTTCCTTTTGATCTGAGCAGCCGGCCCCTCGGGGAAGAATGGGATGCGGGAGCCAAGCGTCTGCTGGATTGGTGAAAGACCGGCAGGCCCACGAATGCCCCGATTGTCTCGGCGCGAGGATGGTTTGAAAAAGACTCCCCTATACAGGAACAACGCGGTTCACACAAAGAAAGCAAAAAGCTAGGATATCTTCCAAGATCCCTTATATGTCACTGAACCGGGGGGAGGATAACATGCGCACGCAGGTGGGGATTATCGGCGCGGGGCCAGCCGGTCTTCTTCTCTCTCATCTTCTGCATCTGGAAGGCATCGAGTCAATTGTTATCGAGCGCAAGACCCGAGAAGAGATCGAAGGAACGATTAAGGCCGGTGTTCTCGAACAATGGGTGGTGGATCTTCTCCGCGAAACCGGCGTCGGGGAACGCATGATGCGGGAAGGCACGTTTCATGGAGGCATTGAGCTGCGCTTCAATCGCAAGGGGCACAGAATTCCCATTGAAGAACTAACGGACGGAAAACGGGTGACCATTTACGCTCAGCACGAAGTCCTCAAAGACCTGATTGCCGCGCGGCTTCAGGCCGGTGGACAGATCATTTTCAACGTCGGCGATGTGACCCTTCACAATATCGATACGTCCGCTCCGAAAATCCGTTTTCGACAAGATAAAATTGGCGAGTTTCAAGAAATATCCTGCGATTTTATCGCCGGTTGCGACGGATATCATGGTCCAAGTCGATCTTACATTCCGAACCGAAAAGAGTATTTAAAAATGTATCCATTCGGATGGTTGGGGATTCTGACCGAAGCCCCCGTATCGGCACCGGAGTTGGTGTACACCAATCATGAACGGGGATTCGCACTGCTCAGCACAAGAACTCCCTGGATTCAGCGCTATTACATCCAAGTTGATCCGAACGATAACCTGTCCAATTGGTCCGACGACCGAATTTGGACAGAACTTCACGCCCGCGTGGAAACCACCGACGGTTTTCAACTGACCGACGGGCCCATCTTCCAAAAAAATATCGTGGCCATGCGCAGCTTCGTTTGCGAGACCATGCAATATGGGCGCCTGTTCATCGCCGGTGATGCCGCTCATACCGTCCCACCCACCGGCGCAAAGGGGCTAAATCTCGCCGCGGCGGACGTGCTGAAATTATCACAGGGTTTGGTCCAGTACTACGAGACTGGCAAAACAGATCGACTGAATGGTTACAGTGAAGCTTGCCTGCGCCGGGTGTGGAGAGCGGAACACTTTTCGTGGTTTATGACCACCATGCTGCATCCAGACCCGACACAGTCGCAGCTGGAGAAAAAACTGCAACTGGCCCAGTTGGAATATACCGTGTCGTCCCGCGCCGCCGCCACAAGCTTGGCCGAAAACTATGTGGGAATGCCCATTGACTGGTAACGGGCGAACCGAGAAAGGAGCTCGGGGGCTCGACGGAAACACAGCCCCCCTCCAATCAGGGGGCCCGGATCCGGACGCCCCTCACGGACTCCCCCGCTCATGCCGCCCCTCCTCCGGCGGATTCGTCGCAGATTCTCTTCCAAACCGTTCCTGTGCGATAAGTCCGATCTCAAGCAATAACGGATTCAATCTGTATTTCCCGTTCTCCGGATTTCTCTCCAATATAGATTCTTGGACGAGAGTGGAGACCATGCGGGAAACCGTACTTTTGGCCAACATCAAGGCACGGCTCATCTCGTTCACGCCAATTTCGGCGGTTTCGTGGGAAAAAAGCTTCAACAAGCGCAATGCATTCCCGACGGTAACCAGGGTGGACTTGGAAGTCTGCATAATTTCCGCCTCCTTTCGCCGAGAAATCAAGACACCGACAACATCCCGATGTTTTTGGCTGCCCTCTTTACAAGATCCGCTAGCTTTTCCATACCGCCGACGGAAACAGGGGTGGCGGGAAATGCCAAACTGACGGCACCAATCGGCTGGCCAAGCGGAGTGAGAATCGGAACGCCAATTGAGGCCACACGGATATCCACCTCCTCAAACTGTATGGCATAACCCCTCTCGCGAATTTTGTTAAGTTCCCCGATAAAATTCTCTTTCGACAGGTTTGTGTGTGGGGTCAGGCGTTTCCATCTCAGCTTCAAAACACGTTCTACTTCACTGTCACCGATGAACGCCAAGATCGCTCTGCCCGACGCGGGGGCATAGGCAGGCGCCCTGCGGCCAATTCTGGAATATAAATCAATCTTCCGCCATCCCGCAACTTTTGCTGTCCACACGATTTCTCCACTGCCATAATACGCCAGGTGCGCCGTCAATCCCGTGCCCGCCGCCAGTGAACGGAGGTATGGACCGGCCTCTTTTACCAATGCCTGATGAGACAGAATCGCTCGACTCAATGTCAACATCTTTTTGCCTGGGGAGTACTTTCCGTTGGCCGGATTACGGACCAGCATCCCCTCCGCCGTCATGGTGGTAAGTAGCTTCGCCATTGTCGATCGCGGAATCTCCAATCGCTTCGATAACTCCGACAACGACAACTCCGGGCAGTCAAGCCGGAAACTCCGCAACACTCGGGCCATATTCCGGACGGAACTCAACATCCGTGCCACCTCCTCCGAGAACACAGGCTCCTGTGTCCGCCTTGTTCGACACCGCACTTTTTTTCTGGCAAAAGTATAGATCACAGAGTACTCATCTCCTTTCAACCTTTTTCAGATTATGAAACAATACGGTTGATCCTCTTCCTTTAAAAATTAACATAAATCTATGCTGATGGAATTATGGGATTCTAATTGAGCAGGGAGGATGACAAGTGAAATTCGCCCGGTCACACTTTATCTTTTCCAAATGGAAAACGGTGTTGGCAGCTTCTGCTCTCAGCCTGGCTCTGACGGCCTGCGGAGGCACGACGTCCACCGGGACCCAGTCACCGCAAGGCACGTCCACCTCTTCCTCGGATACCCTCAAAGTTGGCATGATTCTCTCCGCCACCGGTACTTTCGCCCCACTCACGGAGAGTATCCGAAACGGGTTTCAGCTATATTTGGACCAGCACAACGGAATGCTGGGGGGCCGGAAAGTCGAGATCAAGTTCGAGGATGATCAAGAAGATCCCCAAGTGGCCCTGCGGAAATACCGCCAGCTCGTGACCAGCGACAAGGTGGACATTCTGGTCGGACCAATTTCCTCAGCCGTGGCATACGCGCTTCGAGACGGTGTGGAAAAGGACAAAATCGTTTTAATCGACCCGAACGCGGCGGCCAATGACCTGTCCTGGAAGCAAAAGAGCGATTACATCTATCGGGTTTCCTTTTCCAATTGGCAAAACGGGAGCAGTGTTGCAAAGTACATCGCCCAAAACATAGGCAAGTCCGCAGTGACCATCGCGCCGGATTATCCCGCTGGGCGTGAGGTGATCCAGGCCTTCAAGGCGGCCTTTGAGGCGTCCGGCGGCAAGGTGGTCAAGGAATTGTACCCGAAACTCGGCACGAACGATTTTGCCACTTACTTGACGACAATCGCTCAAACGAAACCCGATGTTGTCTACTCTTTTGAGACCGGCAGCGACGGAATTCGATTCGTCAAACAATATGCCGATTTCGGTCTTAAAGGAAAAATCCCGCTGACCGGCACCCTGGAATTGGGAGACAATCTGATTCTGGATCCCGCCGGTGACGCGGCAGAGGGGATCATCTCCGGCGTCCTGTACACCCCCTGGCTCGAAAACAACGTCAATCAAACCTTTGTCACCAGTTATCAGAAAAAATATAACAAATTGCCCAATATCTTCGCGGTCGACGGTTATGACGCAGCCCAAGTCATCGACCTGGCAATTACGAAAGCCGGGAGCACCCGTTCCGATGATTTGATAAAAGTGCTCAAAGGGATTTCTTTCAACAGTCCCCGAGGGCCGGTGACCATTGACCCCAAAACCAACAATCCGATTGAGAATTTTTACGTGGCAAAAAACGTTAAACTCGACGGTAAAATTGTTCCGCAGGTGAGTCAAACGATCCCGAACGTCACCATGCCGGAAACCCCGTCACCAGCGGCGCAGTAGGACCGCGGGCCTTCGGGGAACTCCCCGGAGGCCCGAACCGCAACTCAGCCGGAACACGCGGCGGGGAAACGACACAAGGGGGGAAAACATGTCACTTTCCATTCTCTTCGTACAGATCTTGACGGGCTTGGCCTACGGCATGCTCTACTTCATGATCGCGGCAGGCTTAACCATTATCCTGGGCGTCATGAACGTGGTCAATCTCGCACACGGCACATTCTTCTTGATCGGCGCTTATGTCGCCTACACCCTCGTGTCGAAACATCTCGGTTTTTGGCTTGCTTTGATACTTTCAGTTGGGGTCACGGCGATCCTGGGCCTCGTCATTGAACGCCTTTTGATCCACCGGGTATACGGGAAGGAACTGGAACAGGTGCTTTTAACGTTCGGTCTGACCTTCATGTTGTCGGACGCGGCAAAATGGATCTGGGGAACCGACATTCAGACGATTCCGGTCCCCCGTGTTCTCGACTTCTCCATATCCGTGGGTTCTGTGGATTTCCCGGCGTACCGCCTATTCATTGTCGCCGTGGGAGGGGCTTTGGCCGTTATCCTTTGGTTGTTGGAAAACCGGACCCGAATCGGGGCGATTATTCGGGCGGGCGTTGACGACCGCGCGATGGTGACGGCCCTCGGAATCAATGTGAGGGCTGTTTTTACCGGTGTGTTCGCCTTTGGTGCCGCATTGGCCGGTCTTGGCGGGGTGTTGGGAGGCCCCCTGATCGGGGTGTACACGGGTCTTGACGGGGACATTCTGGTCACTTCGTTGATCGTCGTTACCGTGGGCGGACTGGGATCGTGGAAAGGGCCCTTCGTTGGAGCACTCCTCATCGGACTCATAGACACGCTGGGGAAGGTCTGGTTCCCGTCGTTTTCAATGCTGGTCATTTTTCTGTTAATGGTCGTGATTCTGTTGATTCGACCCAGGGGATTGTTCGGAAGAGAGGTGGCACCGTGAAAAAAACATTGTTGTCCGCCATTGTTTTGGTTGCGGTGACCGCTGCATTGCCATGGGTCCTCGGCGATTACGGAGTGAATCTTGCCACTGAAGTTTACATCATGGCCATCCTCGCCATGAGTCTTGGACTCCTCATGGGGTATGCAGGACTGGTGTCTCTGGGGCATGCGGCCTTTTTCGGCATCGGCGCGTACACCGTGGCCCTGTTGGGACCGGCAATCCCCAGCACCATTGTTCTGATTGCGTTATCCATGGTACTGGCCGGGATTATCGCATGGGTGACCGGAATGATCTTTATCCGGACCTCTCGTTTTTATTTTTTGATGATCACCGTGGCGTTCGGACAGTTGATTTTCGCCCTGGTATGGCAACTGAAATCATGGACCGGCGGGGCGGACGGTCATAAAGTCTCGGCACCGCTCGATTTTGGTTTCGGAGAACTGGGTTCACCCCTTGCCCTTTATGCCGTGATGGCCGTCGCTATGGTCATCGTGTATGTATTCCTTCGCGTTTTTGTGAACTCCCCGGCGGGCAGGATTGTCCAAGGGGTCATGGACAACGAAAACCGCATGACAGCCCTGGGATACAATGTTCGTTTTTATAAGGTGCTCGCTTATACCGTGGCCGGAGCCATAGCCGGCCTCGCCGGCTCGCTGTACGCCTACTTCAATCTATTTGTGAGTCCTGAATTGACCGGGTGGATGTTCTCCGGCCAAGTCATGATGATGGTGATCATTGGCGGGGTCGGGACACTGATGGGACCGGCCGTGGGAGCGGCCCTCTTCATCATCCTCCAAAACTTTATCAGCAGCTACACCGAACGATGGCCCATCATTCTGGGGGCTTTGCTCGTCACCCTGGTCCTCGTCGGTCGGGGCGGAATCGTACACTGGGTGGGTTTGGCGAGAACAAAAATCTTTGTGAGGCAAAAAGAGGCATCCTTGCAAAAATCCTCTTCAGGCCATCTATACGGGAAGTAGGGGTTGAGCATATGTTAACAATTGAAGGAATAAATAAATCTTTCAAGAGCCTTCGGGTGCTTCGGGATGTATCTCTGAAAGTTCAGCCCGGTGAACGCCATGTCATCATCGGTCCCAACGGCGCGGGAAAGACAACCTTGTTCAACTGCATCACCGGTTCACAGCGTATCGATGCAGGCCGAATATATCTCGGTGGGGAAGAGATCACTCACTTCCCTTCCCATCGCCGGGTGCATCTCGGGCTGGCAAGAACTTTTCAGAAGAATAACCTGTTCGGCACTTTGACCGTCGAACAGAACATCCACCTGGCCGTGGCCGCAACCAAACCTTATCGCTCTCGACTTTTCAAGCCTTTGTCCCGTTATCGAGATCTTCGTGAGGAAACGGAAGAACTTCTCAGGAGGTGGAAGCTCACCGACCGGAGGAATGTCCGGGTGAACAACCTTTCCTATGGTGAGCAGCGCTTGTTGGAACTCGTGCTTGCCCTGGCATCCAGACCACGAATCCTGCTGCTGGATGAACCCACCTCCGGCATGTCACCCGCCGAAACGTTGGAAACCGTGGCGCTCATTCAAAACCTCCCAGGAACCATGGCGCTTCTGGTGATTGAGCACGATATGGAAGTTGTGTTTTCCATTGCCGATCGTTTGACGGTCCTGCATCATGGCGAAATGATTGCCAGCGGCACCCCTGAAGAAATACGGAGCAACGAAATGGTCAAACGCATTTACTTTGGAGGGGGGGCAAAAATCGGTGCTGGAGCTTGAAGATGTACACACCTATTACGGGACGAGCCATATTTTACAAGGGGTGTCTTTTCGAGTGCCCGAAGGAAAATCCACCGTGCTTCTCGGCCGAAACGGTGCCGGGAAGACAACCACCATTCACACCATCTGCGGCCTCCTTCGGTGCCGTCAAGGTCGGATTCGGTTTCTGGACACCGATATTCAGAATTTGCCAGCCCATCGAATCTCTCAACTGGGCATGGGCTTGGTCCCCCAGGGGAGGCGGATTTTCCCGTCCTTGACGATCCGTGAAAATCTAACCATGTCCGCACGCCCAAATCCGTTCACCGGAACAAAAGACTGGGATCTGGAAAGAGTTTATGAACTCTTTCCAATCCTAAAGGAGCGAGAGAAAAATCAAGGTACTCAACTGTCCGGAGGACAACAGCAGATGTTGGCGATCGCTAGGGCACTGATGACCAACCCGCACCTTCTTCTGATGGATGAACCTTCCGAGGGTTTGGCCCCCGTCGTGATCGACCAGATCGGGGACATTCTTGAACATCTGAAACAAACGGGCTTGGCAATCCTTGTGGTGGAACAGAATCTTGACCTCGCCCTGCGCACTGCCGACGAAATCATGATCATGAACAAAGGGAACATTGTGTGGCAAGGCACCCCCGAGCAGTTGGCCACAAGCGACGACGTGCGGCATAAATATTTGGGTGTATAATGTTTTTTCCCGTTTAAATCCGGTCCGGGCACAAGCACCGCTGGCCAAAGACATGCCCGAATCGTTCGAAGGGGCACCCCATCGGATGCCCCTCACCACTGAACCGAAGTACAACTGTCCGCAACTAATCCCGTTCATCCCGGCATCATGTGTCCACTCTCACATGGTCGCCGCTTCTTCCCGCAGAGAATCCTCCAGAGCCTGTAGGACCCTGTCGATCTGGTCTTGCCGGATAACCGCCGGGGGTTCGATGCGGATCACCCGGGCGTTGTTCAAAGTGCCGCCCACGAGCACGCCCCGGTCAAACATGCGCTTTGCCACCGAGAATCCCCTGGCATTGTCGATGAATTCGAGGCCGATTAAAAGCCCCATCCCCCGAACGTCCCTGAACAAATCCGGCGTCCGCTGCTGCATTTCCTTTAGCGCCCGGAGAAAATACTCGCCCTTTGCCCGGGCCTGACCGGGAATGTCCTCGGCCAATATCGTATGAATCCCGGCAATGGCACCGGCGGCGCACAGCGGATTCCCGCCAAAAGTCGACGATCCGAGAATAAACGGATTTTCTTCCATCTTCTCCCACCACTTCGGCTGAGCGACCATGGCGGCAATGGGCATCACCCCGCCGCCAAACGCCTTGCCCAGAGTCATGATATCGGGCACCACATCCCAATGGTCAACCCCGAACATCCGACCCGTTCGACCCATCCCCGTCTGGACTTCATCCACGATCAGGAGACATTCGTAGCGGTCGCAGATCTCCCGCAATCGCGGCAAGTAGTCCGCCGGGGGGATGTTGATCCCGCCTTCCCCCTGAATCGGCTCGACGATCACCGCGGCCACCGATTCCCCGGTCTGAAGGAGCGCCTCGATCCGTTCCTCCACCGCATCGGCTTCCCCGAAAGGAACATGGTGAAACCCGGGAACGAGAGGCAGATAGGGTTCCCGGTAAAGCCCTTTCCCCGTGGCCGACAAAGAACCCAACGTTTTGCCGTGGAATCCCCCGAGGGTCGCGATGATGTGCGTTTTCCCCGTGACCAGCCGGGCCAGCTTGATCGCCATTTCGTTGGCCTCGGTCCCGGCATTCACGAGGTAGGTGTGGCGGAGATCCCCGGGGGTAATCATCGCCACCAATTTGGACAGATAGCCCCGGAGCGGGTCGATCAGCTCCTGGCTGTGCAAAGCATAACGGTGAAGTTGGTGCTCCACCGCCGCCACCACCCGGGGATGGCGGTGTCCCAGCAGATAAACACCGTATCCGCCGAGACAATCGATATACTCCCGGCCGGCGGTATCCCGGAACACCGCCCCTTCGTCCTCCCACTCCGCCACCGAATAGTCCGACGAGCAGGATTTTCGATGTTCGAGAATCGCTTTGGTGACGTATAGGGAAAAATTCGTAACAGAATCCTCAACGATCTGCCGGCGCTCGTCGTCGGACAACGCCGGCGCTTCAATCAAGCGGAGAATCCGGCTTGATTCGGCCAAAATCTCCTCCGCAGAAGCCCGCATGATACCCCTCCCCTGTACGCATCACTGGTGAAACATCAGTGGCGAAACCACCGTTCGGGCAGCGAGGTGCCCCGGGGCGCCTTGCCCGTTCGCTCCGCCCGGCGGTCCAAACGCTCCAACCCATGCTGAACGTAACGAATGCCCAGCCATCTGAAGGGCTCCGGCTCCCAACGAACCGATCGGTGCTGTACGATGGGAACCCCCTCCCAAACCGGTTCTTCTCCCCAAATTAGCGTGGACAAAATTCGCGCCGCCAGGTTCGCCCCCACCACCCCTGCCCCCACATACCCCCAGGCTCCGGCCAACCGACTTTGCCGGTCATACCACACGTTCGGGATCTGATCCCGGGTCATGCCGAGAGGCCCGGACCATCCGTGGGTAAACCGGGCATCCCGGAGCGCGGGGAACCACTCCCGGGCCATGGCCATCAACTTGGCGAACACCTTGGGATTCCGATCGTATTCCGGCCGAATCCGCGATCCCAAATGATACGGTTCCCCCCGGCCGCCGAACAGAATGCGCCCATCCACGGTCTTTTGCAGATAATCAATGCTGAGGCGTGTCGACGCCACCGCCTCTCGGTTCGCCCAGCCGATCTCTTTCCACACCCATTCCGGCAGCGGCTCCGTCACCACGATGGAAGAGTAAACCGGCGTCACATTTCGATGCCACGGTTTGAGCATCGTTGTATAGCCTTCGGTCGCCACCACAAGCGCCACCCGGGCCCGGGCCAGGCCTTCCTTGGTCACCGCCTCCGGAGGATTCCGACCGTCCCCCGCCCGAATGTCGAGAACCGGCGTGCGTTCATAAATTCGCACACCGCGACGCTCCAACCGACGGGCAAGACCCCGCACCAAACGCCCGGGATGAAGGACAGCCGTGTCCCGACAATACAGAGCTCCGCAAAGTTTTCGGATGTTGACCCGTTCCCGGGCTTGGGGTCCATCCCACCACTCATAGTGGGATTCGACGCCAAGCTTTCGATAAGCGTTCCACTCCTCCTCAAGAAGGGGAAGGCCGTGGGCTCCCAAGGCCACCATCATAGAGCCCCCTCGATGAAAGTGTGCGTCGATACCTTCAGCCTCAAGAACCGTTTCAATCTCTCCCACGCTGTCGTACAGCGCCGCCTGCCAGCGTCGGGCGGCCTCCCGCCCGAACCGCTGGAGCACTTCCCCGGGACTTATCGGAAGTTCCGGCGTACACCACCCGCCATTCCGACCCGAGGCACCATATCCGGCGATCTCTCGTTCCAACATGGCGATCGACCAGTCGGGTCGGGCGCTGACGAGGTAATGCGCCGTCCACAATCCGGTAAACCCCGCTCCGACGATGACAACGTCGGCCAGAATCTCGCCAGCAAGAGCCGAACGAGGAGTACAGTCGTCCCCGCAGGTGTCGAGCCAGAAACTGCGCCCGAATTCTGACCTTCCCGCCTCATCCATTCTCGATCACCGTCCCGACCGCAAACTCTCCACCCGCTGCCTTTGGAAACCCAGTCCGGGCTGTGTCGCGTTTCGAACCGGGCGCTAATCATAAATCGCCACTTTGATCCATCTTTGCGCCTCCGACCAAGACGTCCTCCGACAGTGCAGGGACTTCGGGCGACCGGAACCACGCCCGGTTTTTGAAGGCATAATAGGCCATCACCGGCAAGCCCAGGGCAAAAGCCACCAGGGCCGGCAGCGAACTGCTGAACCCGCTTTCCAAAAGTACAATGATGCCCACCGCAACCAGGTACAGGCCACTCAACAACGGGAGAACAAAGCCAAACACTAATATTCTCCAGTCCGTCAACCGCTTTCGCAAGAACCAAGCCGACGTCACACCGCTGATGCCATAGTAGTAAGCCACCATGATGCCGACATTGCTGGCGGCATTTTCAAGAAAAGATCCAACACTTGAGGACAGATTAATCGAGAAAATGCCAATGAAGGAAATCGCGGCGATGATGAGGGTGCCGATGTGCGGGGTCTTCCAGGACGGGTGAACCTTCCCAAAAACCTCGGGTAACACCCGGTCCACCGCCATCTCATAGCTCACCCGGGCCGAAGGCAAGAGGGTGGTCTCCAGCGTCGCCACCGTGGACGAGAGAACCGAAAGAATCATCAGATCGCTCCAGGGGTGAGGCGCCAATAGACCTGCGAAATAGCTCAAAATATCGTCCTGATGTTTGACAATTTCTTCCTCGGGGATCAACGCCTGGACCGAAATGGAGACCACGAGGAAAATGATCAACAGGGCGATCACACTGGTGACCCCGGCCCAGCCCGGATTGTTTCGGGCATCCTTCGATTCTTCCCCGAGGTTCGTGATGGTATCGAATCCCCAATAGAAGAACAGGGCGATGGTGGTGGCACTGGCAAAATCCGCTAAACTTCCATGAAAGGTAAACCAGGACCAATGAATGGGCGTCGACCCGGGCACCCCGACCCCGTAGACCCGATACAGTGCCACACCGGCAAAAACCAGTAGCACCACATACTCAATTAACAACAGGACCCATTGGAATTTTGCAGTAATTTCAATGCCCCGAACGACGATAAAGGTCACGACGATAAACCAAGCCGCCGACACCAAAGACACCAGTACAGGGTTGTCAGAAAGATCCGGATTGATCAACGCCAAGGTATAGGTTCCGGCCGGCACCGACCCGGAGATGAGGAACAAAATCCCCGCAGCCGCAATGGCCCAGCCCGACATGTATCCTAAATAACGGTTGAGACTGGTGCTCACCCAACTGTAAACGCCTCCCGCCGAAGGCCCGACGTATTTATTCAAATAATAAAAGGCACACGCAATCCCGATCATGGGAACGAAATTCCACAGCAGCAGGGCCGGTGACATGAAGCCCACCACGGCCACAATCCCGCCCAGTGACGCGGCAAGGGAGTAAGCCGGCGCCGTGGATGCCACACCGATGACGGTGTTGTCGAAAAAGTTGAGGGCGTTCGCTTTCAGTCTCGTGCTTCGCTCGCTACCCACTCCAATATCCCTCCTCAATCGAGCGATGTAGTTCTGCAGTGCGACCGAAGCGTCTTCAGAGCGCTTCGGTCACCGTTTTTCTGACGTACAGAGGCATCCCCCACCGGGGCAACCGATCGATCCAAGGCTGCGGGTCGAACTGTTCTGGCGAATATACCCCTGCAACATTGAGCATCCCTTCCAGCATGAGTTCCACGGCGATCACTGCGGGAATCCCGGCCTGAAAAACGGTGACATTGACCCCCATGTCCTTCCGGCTGAATTCGTGGGACTGCATAGTATACAAAAACATCTCCACAGGCCGGTTCTGGTCATCCAGTCCCTTGACCTGCACCCCGACACAGGACGTCCCTTCCAGACTATCCGCCAGGGAGGCGGGTTTGGGCAGTAGAGAGGCCACGACCTTTCTCGGGCTGACCGAAACGTCCCCCACCTGCACCGGATCCTCCCGATCCAGGCCGATGAGCCGCAGCCCCTTCAGGATATCCACATATTGCTGACTGAGGGCGTATTTGAACTCACACTGGTACAACCCTTTGTCGCCCAGAAATCGGGGGATGGTGTGCACTTCTTCGTGGGCGACGCTGCGGACGGTGAGCGTCCCAACCGGGGAAGGAAACTCGAATTGTTCAATGCCCGTCTCCAGGGGAATGCCCGTCACCCAGCGGCCGCGGTCGTAGACCAGGGGGGGCTGCAGGTTTTCTTCAATGCTGATTTCCGGGGAAAAGGCAATCGCAAAGGCTTGATTCTTGACGACGGAGTTGTCTCCGTCGTAAACCACCACCGATTCCATTCGTTGAAGACGTTCATAGGCGTAGCGGGCGAGGATGTTTGTAACACCGGGATCACTGCCGATGCCCAGGATGGCCAACAGCCCCGAGGTCTTGAAGGAGTCGTCGTACCCGAGTTGGTCCTGGATCGTCACCAATCCCGGCATATCCACCGGCCCATCCGAGGCCATGTCGATATAGTGGCAAGAAGCTTGCAGACAGGCTTGCATGACATGAAGATTGTTTCGCGGCAATCCGGCGTGAACCACGATCCCGCACTCCCGGAGAGCCGCAGACAACGCGGCGACGTTCCCGGCGTCCATGTGCAAGGGGACGAGTCGGGGATCCCGAGCCCGGTCCACCAGTTCCCGGGCCCGCTTTTCATCAATATCGGCGACACAGATTCGCTCTACAGCCTTTAGCCGAAGCAACCCTTTAATGACGACCTCGCCAACACCTCCCGCTCCCAGCACCATAATGCGCCGAAGCTTTTGTTGTACCCGGTCATTCCAACCGGCTGTCTTGGGGACAACCATTCTATCCCTCCATCAGAATCAGGATACACATTTCACTTGCAAGAATAATGCCACATGGAGACCTGCAATTTTATAGAGTCCATCGCTAATTTGTTTTTGTCAGGTATCTATGGCTGCATAAGTTTATGCACCGCTGACGCGGAGAGGTAGGATAGCGTCGCGAAGACGCCCTGTTTGGCCACCCGGATCGCCCCTGGGTGAAAGACCTCCGGGAATGCTGTACAATAGAAACAAAGCACGGCGGTTCCCTGAGAAATACAACGGAGGAATCGGGATGAGCCACGAACTCGGAGCCATTGTCGACCTCGGATCCAACTCCGTCCGCTTGGTCATCTATCAACAAGGTTCACAGGGCACTCAACAAGAGATCGATAATCTTAAACAAACCGTTCGCCTCAGCAGCCACTTGGGAGACGATGGGCGAATCGACGAAGCCGGGATCAAGGTGGCGCTTCGGGTGTTGGAGCAATTCTGCCAGTTGTGCCGGGCGTATGGGGTGACCCACATCACGGGAATCGCCACCCAGGCCGTTCGCATGGCTGTAAACCGGGAGGAAGTGCTCAAGCGGATCTATGAAGCGACCGGGATCCCTTTCCGGGTGGTAAGCGGCGAGGAGGAAGCCCGGTACGGATACCTGGCGGTGGTGAATTCCCTTGCCGTGGAAGAAGGCGTCACCGTCGACATCGGCGGCGGCAGCACGGAGATCACCGTTTTTCGCGGCCGCCGTCTGGTGCGGGCCGACTCCATTCCCTACGGCGCGGTCTCCTTGACCCGGGAGTTTCTCCGGAGTGATCTCCCGTCCATGAAGGACATGAAAAACTTGGATCGGGTCATTCAACAAGAACTGGACCGCCGCCCGTGGCTCACGGGCTTAGGATTCCCGGTGATCGGCATGGGGGGGACCGCCCGATCTTTGGCGCGCATTCATCAGCGCCGGCGTCATTATCCCCTGCTGATTTTGCACGGATACGAGATGTGGCCCACAGAGGTCACGGCTATCCTTGACATGGTTCGCTCCATGCCCATCGCCAAACGCAGGAACATCAATGGCCTGTCCGCCGACCGGGCGGATATTATCACGGCGGGACTGGCGATGTTGGATCAGATCCTGAAGCGAGTGGGCACCTCCCGGTTCATCATCAGCAATAAAGGGTTGCGGGATGGGGTGTTAATGGAGCAAGTTCTGCGCATTCGGGGGCAGGAGTTGCTTCCGGACACGTTGATGTACAGCATTGAAAATGTCCACGACCAGTTTGGCCTGAACCGGGACCATGCCTTTCACGTATGGGAACTGGCGGATCAATTGTTGACGGCCATGGTGAAACACGGCTTGGTGGTAGCGTCGGAAGAACATCGGCGTTGGCTTCAGGTGGCGGCGCTCCTCCACGACATCGGGCGAGCCATCAGTATCTATAATACGAGTAAACACACCTTTTACCTGCTCCTTCAGATTCCCCTCTTCGGCGTCAGCCACCGGGACCGCGTCATGGCGGCGGCCATTGCAGCCTTCAAAAGCACCAAGCAGATTCAAACTTACCTTTCTATGTATCAGGAATTTTTTGACGAAGAGGATATCCCGGCCATCGCTCAATTAGGAGTGATTTTGCGACTGGTCCGGGCCTTTGATCGCACGGAAACCGGTGCGGTCACGGGCCTCGACCTTCAGCCCGATGGCCGGGTCTGGAAGCTGATCGTAAAGGCGAGACAACCGCTGGGAATTGAGTTAGACCTGGCTTTGGAATGGACCAAGAAATGTCGAAAGGTTTTTCAGCGAGAGATACGGTTGGAGGTCGATGATCTTGACCGCGCCGCAAGAATTTGAGAACCCGGCCTATTACATCAATCGAGAACTGAGTTGGTTGTCTTTTAACGAGCGGGTGTTGGAGGAAGCCCTGGACAGCAGCAACCCATTGTTTGAACGCTTGAGGTTCCTGGCGATCACCAGCTCCAATCTGGATGAATTCTTTATGGTGCGCATCGCCGGGCTCAAAGAGCAGATCAAGACGGGAAGCAACGTGCCCGACAACAAAACGAAGATGTCCGCCATGGAGCAGTGGGACGCGGCCCTGCGGCGCAGTCGGGACTTCATGCGCGACCAGATGCACGCCTGGCGGGAAGTGCTCGTCCCTTTGCTGGAAGAGGCGGGGATCTCGTTCATCGGGGCGAAACAGTTGAACCGGGAACAAAAAGCCTACATCTCAGATCTTTTCGACCGAATGATTTACCCGGTGTTGACGCCCATGGCGGTGGACGCCAGCCGGCCGTTCCCGATGCTCCTCAACCGAAGCCTGAACCTGGCGGTGCTCATCGAATCGGAGGATCCTGAAAAAGAGCCCTATCTGTTTGCCTTCGTCCAGGTCCCCAGCGTATTGCCCCGGTTCATCAAGTTGCCGGCGGAAGGTGGCAAGCTGACTTATATCTTGCTTGAAGAAGTCATTCGCATGCATCTGCAGGATCTGTTCCGGGGGAAACACATCCTGTCGGCGAGCCCTTTCCGTATCACTCGAAACGCCGATTTAACCTTAAACGAGGATGCGGCGGAAGATCTCCTCGAGGAGATCGAAAAAGAACTCAAGAAGCGCAAGACGGCAGATGCGGTTCGGATTGAAGTGGAGCGGGACATGCACCCCTACCTGCGGGAGGTACTGGAAGAGTGGGAGGAGGTCAGCCCCCAGGAAGTATTCGAATTGGAAGGACCTCTGGATTTGACCTTCCTGTTTCGGTTTGTCAACCAAGACGGGTTCGAAGCCTTCCGTTTTGTGGATTATCCCCCGATCCTCCCGATGGATCTTCGGGGGGAGCAGGATATCTTCGAGGCCATCCGCAAGCGGGATATCCTCTTGTATCACCCCTATGAGTCCTTTGAACCCGTGGTGCATTTCGTGCGCCAGGCCGCCCAGGATCCCCAGGTTTTGGCCATCAAGCAAACCCTGTACCGGGTCGGGGGCGATTCCCCCATCGTGGCGGCCCTGGCCGAAGCGGCGGAAAACGGCAAGCAAGTCACCGTTTTGGTGGAACTCCGGGCGAGATTTGACGAAGAAAAAAATATCGTGTGGGCAAAAAAATTGGAGAAAGCCGGCTGTCACGTTATCTACGGCCTGGTGGGGCTGAAAACCCATGCCAAAATGATCCTGGTGGTGCGCCGGGAGAAAGACCGGCTCCGGCGCTACGTCCACCTCGGCACCGGGAATTACAATGAAAATACGGCTCGCCTGTACACCGACTTCGGCCTTTTCACCGCCAACGAACTGATCGGCGAAGATGTTTCTTCGATTTTCAATCAGCTCTCCGGCTACTCCTCCCTGCCCGAGCTGCATCACCTTCGAGTGGCTCCTTGGGGGCTAGAGGAGGCCTTTGTTGAGCAGATCGAAGAAGTGATCGCTCACTCCACCCCGGAACAGCCCGGACGCATTCTCGCGAAGATGAACGCGCTGACGGACAAAGAAATGATTCAAGCGCTGTACCGGGCGTCATGCGCCGGTGTCCAGATCGATCTGATCATTCGCGGCATTTGCTGCCTGAGGCCCGGGATACCCGGAGTGAGCGAAAACATCCGCGTCCACAGCATTGTCGGCCGCTTTCTGGAACACGGGCGGGCATACTGTTTTCGCGCCGGGCGCCGGGAAAAGGTGTGGATATCCAGTGCCGATTGGATGACCCGCAATCTGGAACGCCGGGTGGAGACATTGTTTCCGGTGCTCAATCCAAGGCTCAAGCGCCGGGTGATCGGAATTCTGGAGACCCAATTGGCCGACAACGTGAAGCGGCGTCAATTGTTGTCGGACGGCACGTATGTGCGCATAACCCCCGGGGAAGAGGAGGAGCCTCTGAACAGCCAGGAGCGGCTTTATGAAACAGCCCTGGCCACCCATCGGCGAAATATCTACCCGAGAATTTGACCGGCAGAACTGCTCAGGCACATCTTCGTTCAGTCTGCCGACGCCAAGGCCTCTCGAACCCACGGCCACGTGTGTTCTCCCAGAGCCGGACCCTGGCCCGGGCGAAACGCGGGGTGGTCGGAAAATCGTTCGACCACCTCGGGAACGGTGAGAACCGGCATCAAACAGCAGTCCCACTGTTCACCAAGGGTCGCCCACTCATCCCGGGGCCGGGATCGAAATAATTCAACCATCTCCCGGTACACCGGATTCTCAGAACACGCGGGAGACCGGCTTTTGTCTCGCCACTGTGGCCGACCCACACCTTGACAAAATCGATCCCAAAACTTTTGTTCCAGGGCACCCAGGGAAACCCAGCCATCCTTCGCCCGGTATAGATGGTAGCAGACCACTCCGCCATTGAGCTCTTGTTTCTCCGGACCCGTGGGCACACCGGCCCGGGCCAGGGCTCCATTCACCGCTTGAAAAGACAAAAGCATGTCCTGCATCGCAACGTCGAGGTAAGCCCCCTGCCCGGTGCGTTCCCGGCGCCACAGGGCGGCGAGCACCGCCTCCACCACCGCCACTCCGCCGGCATAGTCGGCCACAGTAATCCCCGGGACTGCCAGGTGCTCCTCATCGCCGATAGCAACGCCGGTCACCGCCGTCACCCCGGTGACGGACAAGTAGTTAATATCATGGCCGGCCAGGTCAGCCCAGGGGCCTTCCTGCCCGTAGCCGGTCACTGAACAGTAGATGAGCCGGGGATTGAGCGGCCGAACCGACGGTTCGTCCAACCCCATCGCCTTCATCACTCCAGGGCGATAACTCTCGATGCACACGTCCGCGGCCCGAATCAAGGCGAGCGCTTGGCGACGGCCCGTTTCCTCCCGGAGGTCCAGGGCGACGCTTTGTTTCCCGCGATTGACCGCATCGTAGGGCGGTCCGAACAACCGCATGGGATCGCCGCCCCGTATATCCTCCACCTTGAGCACCTCGGCCCCGAGTTGTGCCAGTCGCCAAGTTCCAAAGGGACCGGGGAGAAGTCGAGAAAAATCAACGATCCTTAATCCGGCTAACGGTTTTGTCCCATCCACGTGTCCCAGCCTCCTCGTTTTTGAATCCCCGACCCCGGCGTCCGATTTAACCCGGCGGCCAACCGAGCCGCCTGCCGCCCAGGATGTGATAATGGAGATGAAACACCGTTTGATGGCCGTCCCGCCCGCAATTGGTCACCACCCGAAATCCGGTTCTGGCCACGCCCGTCTCCTCCGCCACCCGGCGGATCGCCCCTTGGATCCCCTTCAGGATCTCCACCTCCTCCTCGCCGAGCTCCAATACCGATGCAAGATGGCGGCGGGGAATCACCAGGACGTGGACCGGGGCCTGGGGGGCGATATCGTGAAAGGCGACAACATGCGCATTCTCGTATACTCTGCGTGCAGGGGATTCGCCTTGCACAATGCGGCAAAAAATGCAATCAGCCGCCATGAGCGCTCACTCCTTTTAGAGCCACGGCCAATAGACGACGGCAAAACTCGCCCCCACCCACAGGAGGCCGTTGATCACAAAGGGGGTGTCTCGCACCACAATCTGATCGGGATTCTCCCCTTCATTTTTCTGATTGACCAAGTAGAGATAGCGAAAGAGACCGTACATGACAAAGGGAACGGTCACCATCGCTCTGGGACCTTGAGGTCCACTGAAGGTGTACATGGCGTACGTCATAATGGTGGCGGCTGTCGAGATCGAAATCAGCTGGTTGAGGAGATCCACCGTGTACACGCCGAGATTGGCCCGATGGACCGCCGCTTGATCCTCCAGGGCGGCCAGTTCCGCCCGGCGTTTACAAAGGCCCAGCACGGAGGCCAACAGGAAGGTCGTGAGCAAAAGCCACGGACTCGGCGGCACTTCGGCAGCAAACGCCCCGGCCACCACCCGGAGGACAAACCCGAAGGCAATGATTAACACGTCGACGATGGCATAATGTTTCAAGACAGTGCTGTACAGCAAATTCATCAACCCGTAGATCAGCAGCACCGTCGGCACTCCAGCGCCCGTGTCCGCTACCCAGCCCAACCACTCGGCCACCACAAAGAGGGCGGCAGCCAAAACCACCGCCGGCCCCGGGGACACCCGGCCGGACGCCAAAGGGCGGTGCTTTTTTTTCGGGTGAGCCCGATCCCTGTCCATGTCCATGAAATCGTTGACCACGTACACGGCACTGCTCATGAGACAGAATGCCACCGTGGCCGCCACCGTGGCCCACAGGGAACCCCAGTTGCCAATCTTGCCGGCAAAAAACACCGGCGCCAAGACAAAGACGTTTTTCATCCATTGACGGGGGCGCATCAGTGTCCATAAATCGCTCCCCATAGCCGAAATCGCTCGGCGGTGCGTATCCCGTTCCACGATGTTCCCCCCGGTCTCTTCAACCTCACCGGTTCCCTGCAGCCCGTGAGGTTTTCTCCTTCGAGATACACATCCCATTGTACACGAAAAGCGCCCGGGGGAAATCCCTCCCAGGCACGTTCCGCCAGACTCCGCTGCTTCTCAAACCGGTTTACTCGAGTTCCAACCTTTCGAGAACGGCCTCGGTGATCTCCTCCGTCCGGCTGATGCGATCCCCCGGGCCCGCCAAGTCGGCCGTTCGATACCCTTCCTCCAGCACACGATCTACCGCTCGGACGATGGCCTGATCCGCCCTGGGTTCATTCAGGCTAAAACGATACATCAGCCCGACAGAGAGCATCGTACCCAAAGGGTTCGCGAGACCCTGCCCGGCGATATCCGGCGCCGAACCGTGAACAGGCTCGTACAGTCCTGGCCCATCGCCGAGGCTGGCGGAGGGCAACATCCCGATAGAGCCGGTGAGCACCGCCGCTTCGTCGCTGAGAATATCGCCAAACATGTTTTCCGTGACAATGACCCCGAACTGGTTCGGACTGCGAACCAATTGCATGGCGCAGTTATCCACCAGCATGTGGCCAAAAGGCACATCGGGGTAGTCTGTTGCCACCCGCTCCACCACTTCCCGCCAGTGGCGAGAGCTTTCGAGCACATTGGCCTTGTCAACGGAAGTCAGCGCTTTTCCCGCTTTCCGGGCGGCGTCGAAGCCCAGGCGGACGATACGCTCGATTTCCGCCGTGGTATACACCAGCTCGTCCACCACCCGCGTGCCGCCGTCGATGGGCTCCCGTCGTTTCGGGCCAAAATACAGTCCGCCCGTCAGCTCCCGGACGATCAGGAGATCCACCCCCTCCACCTTTTCCCGGCGAAGAGGGGAGGCGCCGAGAAGGGGCGTATAAGCCCGCACCGGACGCAGGTTTGCATAAACGCCGAGGGCTTTCCGAATCCCGAGCAGGCCCGCCTCGGGGCGCCGATCGCCCCCCAGCCGATCCCACTTGGGGCCTCCCACAGCACCGAGGAGCACGGCGTCGGCTTCCCGGGCGGCTTTCAATGTGCCCTCGGGCAGCGGCTCTCCAACGGCTTCAATGGCCGCCCCGCCGATGGCGTGTTCCTCAAAGATCACCTCGTGACCCAAGGCCTCGGCGACGGCTTCGATGAGCCGCCGCCCTGCCTGAACCACCTCGGGTCCGATTCCGTCTCCAGGCAGCAGGACAAGGCGATAGACCTTTTCAGACACCCGCTTTCACCCGGGCTGCTCCCGCAGACCGCCCCTGCCCCGCCGCCAACCGATTCACAGCATCCAGGTAGGCTTTCGCACTGGCTTCCAATACATCGGTGCTCACACCCCGGCCGCTCACCACGGCTTCACCCTGCCGCACCTGGACCCGCACCTCGCCGAGGGCATCCCGGCCACCGGTGACCGATTGAATCTGATAACTCACCAGTTCAGTCGCTCCCCCCGTCACCCGGTCAATAGCTTGATAAATAGCGTCCACGGCGCCGTTGCCCACCGCGGCTTCTTCCACCACGGTCCCGTCCGCCAGCCGCACCCGGAGCGTCGCCGTGGGAACGGCGGTGTTGCCGGCGGAGATGTGCAGGTACTCCAGTTGATAAAGGTCCGAGCGTTCAACGGTATGACTGTCGTCCACCAAAGCGGCGATGTCGTCGTCCGTCACTGTTTTCTTTTTGTCACACAGGTCTTTGAAACGTTTAAACAACTCATTGACCTCTTCATCGGAGAGCTGATAGCCCATCTCCGTCAGCTTTTCCCGGAAGGCGTGGCGCCCGGAGTGTTTGCCGAGCACCAGTTTGCTTTCCGCCACCCCGATCGTTTCGGGTTTCATAATCTCGTAGGTCAGCTTCTCTTTCAGTACCCCGTCCTGGTGAATGCCGGATTCGTGCGCAAAGGCGTTCGCCCCGACGATGGCTTTGTTCGGCGGCACCACGAAGCCTGTGAGTTTACTCACCAGTCGGCTGGTGCGGTAGATCTGATTGAGCACAATGTTCGTTTTCGCCTGGTAGAAATCCGGCCGGGTCGCCAAAGCCATGACTACCTCTTCTAAAGAGGCGTTGCCCGCCCGCTCTCCGATGCCGTTGATCGTGACCTCCACCTGGGTGATTCCCGCCTCAATGCCCGCCAGGGTGTTCGAGACCGCCATCCCCAGATCGTCGTGGCAATGGCTGGACAGCTTGATTTTTTCGATCCCTGGCACCCGCTCCCGCAAAGCCCGGATCTTTCCCGCGTACTCCTGGGGCGTTAGATAACCCACTGTATCCGGGACATTGAACACCTTGGCCCCGGCCCGGATGGCCACCTCGGCTACTTGGCAGAGAAAGTCGATGTCCGTCCTCCCCGCATCTTCAGCGGAGAATTCCACGTTGCTCATATACTTGACCGCATAGCGAACGGCGGCGTCGATCTGCTCCAAAACTTGTTCCCGGGTCAATCTCAGCTTGTGCTGAAGATGGATGTCCGAGGTTGCCAGAAAGACGTGAATTCGCGGGTCTTCGGCATCCCGCAGGGCTTCATACGCCCTGTCGATATCCGACTGGACACTGCGGGCCAAACTGCACACGGTCAACCCGCGCACCTCCCGGGCAATTTCCGCCACGGACTCAAAGTCGCCCGGCGACGCCGCCGCGAATCCGGCTTCGATGACATCCACGCCGAGACGGCCCAACTGACGCGCGATCTCCAATTTCTCCTCCCGGCTGAGGTTAATTCCCGGGGATTGTTCGCCGTCCCGCAGCGTGGTGTCGAACACCTCGATGGTCCGCATGTGTGCCACCTCCCGCGTGTGTACCGCTCTGTAACGAGCGGAGGTCATTTTTTAATCCAAGTCATCATTTCCCGCAGTTTTCCGCCCACCACTTCGATGGGATGATTCTGCTCCGCTTTCCGCCTGGCGTTGAAGAACGGCCGGTTGGCCTGGTTCTCCAGAATCCATTCCCGGGCGAATTGCCCACTTTGAATCTCTGCGAGGATTTTTCGCATCTCGGCCCGGGTCTCCTCGGTGATAATCCGGGGCCCGCTCCGGTAATCCCCGAACTCCGCCGTATCGCTGATGGAGTACCGCATCCGGGATAACCCGCCCTCATACATGAGATCCACGATCAGTTTCATCTCGTGCAGACACTCGAAAAAGGCGATCTCGGGTTTGTATCCCGCTTCGACGAGGGTCTCGAAACCGGCTTTGATCAGGTTGGAGACTCCGCCGCACAGTACCGCCTGTTCGCCAAACAGGTCGGTCTCGGTTTCTTCTTTGAAAGTGGTCTCGATCACCCCGGCCCGGGTCGCCCCGATACCTTTGGCAAAAGCCAGGGCGATCTCTTTGGCCTTGCCGGAGGCGTCCTGGTGAACCGCCAGCAGCGCCGGCACCCCGGTTCCTTCTTGGAAGGTGCGCCGAACGAGGTGTCCCGGGCCCTTCGGGGCGATCATGGTCACGTCCACGTCCGCCGGAGGATCGATCTGGCCGAAATGAATATTGAATCCGTGGGCGAACATCAGCATCTGGCCACTGCGCAGGTTCGGCTGCATCTCCTCCCGATACGTCTGGGCCTGGCGCTCGTCCGGGATGAGGATTTGGATCAGGTCGGCCCGCTCGGTGGCCTCGGCCACAGACAGGACTTCAAACCCGTCCGCCTCGGCTTGCTTCCAGGAACGGCCCGGACGCAGTCCCACCACCACCGATACGCCGCTGTCGCGAAGGTTTTGCGCTTGGGCGTGGCCCTGACTGCCGTAACCCAGCACTGCAACCGTCTTCCCGTCCAACAATTTCAAATCCGCGTCTTGTTCATAGTAGATTTTCAATGACAAAACGATTCGCTCCCATCTGTATAAGAATGTGAATCAAGAGATTTGCTGCCGCTCTTAAAGCGGTCAGACTCGCACTTTGACCAAGCTGCCCCGCATCAAAGCGGTCACGCCGGTTCGGGCGATCTCTTTGATGCCGTAAGGGCGAAGGAGCTCGATCAAGGCGTCGATTTTATCCATATCGCCGGTGGCCTGGACCACCAAGCTGTTCCGGCCCACATCCACGATAGCCGCCCGGAAGGGCTCAATGAGATGGGTGATCTCCGGCCGAGTGGTCGCCGTCGCCGCCACTTTGATGAGGACCAACTCCCGGGCCACCATGGGCTCTTCCGTCAAGTCGTTCACCTTGATGACATCCACCAATTTGTGGAGTTGTTTCATAATCTGTTCCAGGGTTCTTTCATCGCCGGAGGTGACCAGGGTCATGCGGGACAGCCCTGCCTCCTCGGCGTTGCCCACGGTGATGCTTTCGATGTTGAACCCTCGCCGGGAAAACAATCCGGCGACCCGGGCCAACACCCCCGGTTGATCGTTGACCAGGACCGAGAGAACGTGCTTCAATCGTCCCACCTCCCGATCATCTCATCGGTGCCCGCCCCAGGAGGCACCATCGGGAAGACATTTTCTTCTTCAGGGACGACAAAATCGACGACAACCGGTCCGGGGTGGGCGAGCATTTCCCGAATGGCTTCCCGGGCTTCCTCCGGCGTCTGGGCCCGGAGGCCGCGGATCCCGTACGCCTCCGCCACCTTCACGAAATCCGGAGCTCCCACCCGGGACTCCGCGTAGCGGCGGTCGTAGAACAACTGCTGCCACTGCCGGACCATGCCGAGAAACCCGTTGTTGATAATTGCCACTTTGACCGGCAGGCCGTTTTCTGCCACCGTCTGAAGCTCCTGGATATTCATCTGGAAGCTGGCGTCCCCGGCCACACAGATGACCGTTTCACCCGGTTTTGCCAACTGCACCCCCATCGCCGCCGGAAATCCGAAACCCATCGTTCCGAGCCCTCCGGAGGTGACCCACTGCCGGGGGCGCTTGAAACGGTAGAACAGGGCCGCCCACATCTGATGTTGTCCGACCTCGGTGGTGAGGATCGCCTCACCCCGGGTCGCGTCCCACAGCATCTCCAGGACCTGCTGGGGTTTCAACACCCCCGGCTCGGCCTTGTAGCCCAGGGGCCACTGTTCATCCCAGGCCCGGATCTGGTCGATCCAGGCCTTGGTCCCCACCGGGCCCACCTCGGGGAGCATGGCCGACAATACCCGTTTCACGTCGCCCACCAAAGGCAGGTCCACCGCCACGTTTTTCCCGATCTCCGCCGGGTCGATGTCGATGTGCACCTTTTTCGAATGCGGCGAAAATCGTTCCAACTTGCCCGTGACCCGGTCGTCAAACCGCGCCCCCACGGCAATGAGTAGATCGCATTCCATCACCGCCCGGTTGGCCGCAAAGGTCCCGTGCATGCCCAGCATGCCGACAAACAGCGGATCGGCGGAAGGAAACGCCCCCAGTCCCATCAGGGTGGAAACCACGGGAATGCCCGTTTTGTGCGCAAACTCCCGCAACTCTTCAGCCGCCCCGGAATGGACCACGCCGCCGCCGACGTACAGTAACGGCCGCCGGGACTCCCGGATTGCCTCCGTGACTTTCGACAACTGGGTGGGATTGGGTGTATACGTCGGGTTGTAGCCCCGGATAAAAACGCGCTCGGGCCACTCAAACACCGCCTTTTGGTTGGCGACATTCTTTGGCACATCAATCAGCACCGGCCCCGGTCGGCCGGTGGCGGCAATATGAAACGCTTCCCGCACCACCCGGGGAATATCCGCGGCGTCCCGCACCTGATAACTGTGTTTCGTGATCGGCATGGTAATCCCGATGATGTCGGCTTCCTGGAAGGAATCGCTGCCAATGAGGTCCGTGGCCACCTGGCCCGTAAACAAGACCAGAGGAGTGGAATCCATGTACGCATCGGCGATCCCCGTCACCAAGTTCGTGGCCCCCGGCCCGGAGGTCGCGAGCACCACCCCGGGCCGCCCGGTCACCCGGGCATACCCCTCTGCCGCGTGAACCGCTCCTTGTTCATGCCGGGTGAGGATATGCCTGATTCCGGAGCCGTACAGCGCGTCATAGATGGGCAGCACCGCGCCGCCGGGGTACCCGAACATGATCTCCACGCCTTCCCGTTTCAAACACTCCACCAACATCTCCGCCCCGGTCATCACCCTGGGGCCGGCCGCCGGGGCCGAGGCCTCAGGTTCGGGCACAACCTCCAGCTTTTGCGTTTCCATCCTCTTTCACCTCAACCCCGTCGTCTTGGTTTTAGACCTGATGGGAGGCGGCTTCGGGATACACCTGATAACCGTCCACCCGAGTCAGGGCCCGGAAATGCTCCAGCAACCGCTTGGTCATTTCCCCGGGGACGCCCCGACCGATTTCCCGGCCGTCCACCTCCACCACCGGGATCAACTCCGCGGCGGTGCCCGTCAGAAAACATTCATCGGCGACAAACACATCGTGCCGGGTAAAGGGCTCTTCGGCCACCGGGATGCCTTCCCGCTGGCAAATTTCGATGATCGCGTTTCGCGTGATCCCCTCCAACGCCCCGAGATATGTGGGTGGAGTGATAACCCGCCCGTTTTTCACGATAAACACGTTGTCACCCGACGCTTCGCAAACGTAGCCATCCTGGTTCAGAATCAAGGCCTCCAGAGCCCCGGCGCGGCTCGCTTCGATTTTGGTTAAAATATTATTGAGATAGTTTAACGATTTGATTTTCGGATTGAGAGCATCCGGATTGTTTCGCCTTGTGGGCACTGTCACCACTCGTAAGCCCTGATCATAAAATTCTTGCGGATACAATTTAATCTGATCGGCGATGATGATGACATTGGCGCCTGAGCAGTTATGCGGGTCGAGCCCTAAATCCCCGGGGCCCCGGGAGACCACCAGGCGGATATACGCGTCTTTCAGGCCATTCCTGCGCACCGTCTCCGCCACTGCCTGTTGCATCTCTTCAAAAGTCAGTGGAATCTGCAACAAAATTGATTTGGCCGACTCATAAAGCCGTACAATATGCTGGCGGAGGCGAAAGATGTTCCCACCGTACGCGCGAATCCCTTCAAAAATACCGTCTCCGTACAAAAATCCGTGATCGAATACCGAGACCGTCGCCCGTTTGGGATCGACGAACTCCCCGTTCAAGTAGATGAGTTGACCTTCACTCACCGCTCTCTCTCCCTTCTCACTTACCCCATCGGGGAAAACGGAAAAAGCCTTTCACCCCCGGCACACTTGGTGCACGGTCCGGGGCGAAAGGCTTTGTTCGCGGTACCACCCAGGTTCGTCGGCGTTTCGCAACGCACGACCTCGTGAAGTCTCTCACAATACGAGACTTCCGGCGGGATAACGGCCGCCGCTTGCCGTCGTCGCCTACTGGTACCTCCCTCTCAGGGGAAGCCGTTCGGCGAGAGGCTCAGGGGTGAGCTGGACATCGGAGATAAAGGCCGGGCTCTCACCTACCCCGACTCTCTGGGCTTTAGAGCTCCGCGTCTTCCTGTCCCCGTCATTGCCTGTGTTCTTCTTCACCGTGTCGAGTTGCCGCCGCACGGGGCAACCGATTCAAATATTTATCTCGGATTATAGATGTCGGACAAAGGAGTGTCAAGGGTTTCTTCTAAAGGTTATGTGAAGATTATGCGATGACCGGATACGTCCCGAGGTCCCGAACCGCCGCCCCAGTTTCATGAATCCCCTCCACCGCCCGAATCACCGCCGGATCCCACCACTGTCCCTCCATGTCCACAAAAAAATGATAGCTACCAAGTCCTCGGCGGGTGGGGCGGGATTCGATCCGGGTCAGGTTGACCCGTTCCCGGGCAAAACAGGCCAAAACCTCATATAAGGCGCCGGGATGGTCTTCCCCGAGGGTGATCAAGGCGGACGTCTTGCTGGAACCGTGCCGCCGACAAAATTCCCGCTGCTGATCCTCGGTCCACCGGGATTCAGCGGCCACCAACACAAATCGGGTCCGATTGTTGGCCTCGTCTTGAATCTCACTATCAAGGATTTCTAGACCGTAGATCCGGGCGGCTAAACGGGTTCCAATCGCCGCCAAATCCTCGGGATCCCGGATAACCCGTTCCGCCGCCGCGGCCGTGCTTTCAGCCGCATACTGAGGGACCCCTGGAAAGTGGTTTCGAAGATATCCTCGACACTGGGCCAGGGCCTGGGGATGACTGACAATTCCCTCGATCTGCTCTCCCGAAACCCCCGAACGGGCGAGCAGGTGGTGGGAGACGGGCAGGGCCGCCTCCGCCGCGATGACCAGTCCCCCTTCGTGGGCCAACCAGTCCAAAGTGATATTCACGGATCCCTCCAAGGAATTCTCGATGGGCACCACCCCGAAGGCCGTGGCTCCAGAAGCCGTCAGGTCGAGCACATCCGCAATGGTGTCGCAGGCCACCCATTCTTCTCCAGGGAGATCTGAAGCCAAAACGCCGGACATGACCCGGGCCGCCTCCTCGGTGAAGGTCCCGGACGGGCCGAGAAAGGCCAATTGTGTTTGTGCTGTCATTGTGAAAATCGTACCGGCTCCTCTCCACAAGAATCCAACAACCGTTCTCGAAGCAACGCCAGGCCTCCCAGCAGCCTGTTACGGGCGCACCTGGCCCCTTCCCCGGATGACGTATTTGTACGTGGTCAATTCTTTGAGGCCCATGGGTCCCCGGGCGTGCAATTTCTGCGTGCTGATGCCGATTTCCGCTCCGAACCCGAACTGGAATCCGTCCGTGAAGCGGGTGGATGCGTTGTGATACACCGCCGCCGCATCCACTTCCCGAAGAAAGCGCTCCGCCGCCTCTTTGTCTTCGGTGACGATCGACTCGGAATGATGGGTGCCGTAACGATTGATATGCTCGATGGCCGACGGCAGATCCGGCACCACCCGAACCGCCAGGATCAGTCCGAGATATTCCGTGACCCAATCCTCCTCCCCGGCCGGCACCACATCGGGGACCACGGCCCTGGTCCTCGGGCAGCCGCGGACCTCCACTCCCCGCTCCCGCAGGGACGCCACGATTCCGGGCAAGAAGGCGTCCGCCACGGCCTCGTGAACCAACAGGGTCTCAATGGCGTTACACACTCCGGGACGCTGGGTTTTCGCATTGATGGTCAGGGCCGAAGCCATGTCAAGGTCGGCGGCCTGGTCCACGTACAGATGACAGTTGCCCACCCCGGTTTCGATCACCGGGACAGTGGCCGTCTCCACGACATGTTGGATCAGCCCCGCGCCCCCCCGGGGGATCACCAGGTCCACCAGCCCCTTTGCCGTCAAAAGCTCATCCACCGCCCGGCGATCGGGGTCATCCACCAAAATCACCGCATCCGCAGGGATCCCCTCCGTTTCGAGGCTCGCCCGCAAAACCGTGACGATGGCGCGGTTGGAATGGAGGGCGTCGGAACCCCCGCGGAGAATCGCCGCACTCCCGGCTTTGACCACCAAACCCGCCGCATCCGCCGTCACATTCGGCCGGGACTCGTAAACCATGCCGACCACCCCGAAAGGCACCCGCACCTTTTCGATCCAAAGACCGTCTTTTTGTTGCCAAGCCTCCAACACTTCACCGATCACGTCGGGAAGACCTGCAACCTGGCGCAAACCCTCGGCCATCTCCGCCACCCGGCGCTCACTCAGTTGCAACCGGTCCAACAGTTCCGGCCTCACCCCCCGCTCCCGAGCCGCCGCCACGTCCTCCTCATTGGCGGCGAGGATCTTCGAGACGTGCTCCTCCAGTCCCCGGGCCATGGCCAAAACGCCCTTTTGCCGCGCCTCCGGCCCCGCCGCCGCCACTTTTCCCGAAGCCTCTTTCGCTCGAAGCGCCAATTCCTTGACAAGGGTCACCTCCATCCCTCCTCCATGATCACCAAATCGTCCCGATGAACCACTTCCGGTTTTCGGGCTGCCACACCCATCTCCCGGATATCCTGACTGCGCAACCCCCGGACATTTTGTAAATCCCTGGCGTCGTAGTTCACTACGCCCCGGGCGATCTCCCGGCCGTCTGGTCCCACAATGCTGACCACGTCCCCGGCTGAGAAGGACCCTTGAACATCCAACAGTCCCGGAGCAAGTAGACTTCGTCCGTCCCGGCAGAGCGCCCGCACCGCGCCTTCGTCCACGATGAGGCGACCCCGAGGGGCGGAACTATAAGCGATCCACCGCTTCCGTCCCCGGATGTGGGGCTGCGGCTCGACATACGTCCCCCCATCTTTGCCTTCCACTGCGTCGAGAACGGCCCGGGACCGCCTGGCCGACGCGATAACGGTGGGAATCCCGGTGGAAGAGGCAATTCGGGCCGCCTGCAGCTTCGAACGCATGCCCCCGGTACCCACCCGGGAGCGGGTTCGGCCCGCCGCCCGCCAAATTTGCGGAGTGATCTCCGCCAGCCTGGGAATCCGAACCGCGCCGGCATCGACCCGGGGGTCGGCGGTGTAGAGCCCGTCCGTATCTGTCAGCAGGACCAGAAGATCTGCGTCCACCATCACCGCCACCTGGGCGGACAGGGCATCGTTGTCCCCGAAGCGGATCTCCTCCACCGCCACGGTGTCGTTTTCATTCACAATGGGAAGGACCCGATGATGCAACAAGGTCATGAGGGTGTTCCGGGCATGGACATACCTGCGACGCTCCCCCATCACGTCCCGGGTGAGCAGAACCTGGGCGATAATGATCCCGCGCCGTTCAAAAATCCGCTCGTACGCTTGCATCAGGACGCCCTGGCCCACGGCGGCCGCAGCCTGCTTCTCGGGAATGGTAAGTCCCTCGGCCGGAAGACCCAGGCGCATCCGCCCCGCCGCCACCGCTCCGGAGCTGACCAGAACGGCCTTCCACCCATCCTTCATCAATGCGCTCAGTTGATCTGCCGCCGCCTCCATGTTTCCGGTGTGTAAGTGATTCCCTTCCATCAACGAGCTACTGCCGATTTTTACGACGACCGTTCCAGGCATGATTGACGTCCACCCATCCGTGAGGCCCCCCGGACTGCCCCAGCCCGCGAGACGCCTAATGTTCCACGTGCAAAGGCGCGTGCACCGTATGCACCACTTCGTGATCCCGCAAACGGGCCACCGCATCCATCAAATTCCCCTGGCGGACCGAATGTGTAACCACGACGATTTCCGCAAGATCTCCTTGGGAGGACTTTTGCAACATCGAGGCGATACTGACCCCGTACTGCCCGAGTACTGTGGCAACCGCGCCCAGCACACCGGGACGGTCCACCACCAGGGCCCGCAAATAAAACCGTGAACAGGTGTCCTCGATGGGTTTAATCGTCTTCCGCCGATAGCAGGGACACAGCATTCGGCCCCGCACCCCGTCCCGGAGATTCCGCACCGCTTCCACCACATCCCCGGCCACCGCACTGGCGGTGGGCAACTCCCCTGCCCCCAGGCCGTGGAACATCGCTTGGCCAATGGCGTCCCCCCGGACAAAAATCGCGTTATACGCACCTCCCACCGCGGCCAAGGGATGATCCCGGGGCACCAAGGTCGGCCGTACGGCGATCTCGATCGCCTCCTCCGCCTCGTCCTGTTTGGCAACGGCCAACAATTTGATGATGTACCCCAACTCCCCGGCGTACCGGATATCCCGGTCTGTCACTTCGGTAATTCCGGTGACATCCACCTGCGGGAACACCACCCAGGAATTGAACGCCAGAGACGCCAGAATCGCGATTTTCCGCGCCGCGTCGTATCCTTCCACATCTGACGTCGGATCCGCTTCAGCGTACCCCAATTGCTGCGCTTGGTGAAGGGCCGTCGCAAAATCCAAGCCGTCTTCGGTCATTTTCGTCAAAATATAATTGGTGGTCCCATTGATAATGCCCATGATTTCCGAAATCCGGTTGCCTGCGAGACACTGTTTCAAAGGTCGAACGATGGGAATTCCCCCCGCAACGCTGGCCTCAAACAGCAAATCACACCGGTGCGCTTCCGCCGTCTCCAGAAGGATCCGGCCGTGCTCGGCGATCAAGTCTTTGTTGGCCGTCACGACGCTCTTCCCGTTGCGCAGGGCCCGCAACAAAAGCTCAAGGGTATGGTCCATGCCCCCCATGACCTCGACGATGATATCCAGGTCGGGGTCATCCACTAAACTGTCTGCATCCGTGGTCAAGAGATCCTTCGGCACGTCCACAGTCCGCTCTTTCGCAGGATCGCGCACCGCGATCTTCTCGATCCGCACGGGGATGCCCGCCCGCAGCGCAATATCTTCCGCATTGCGCTGCAACACCTTGTACACCCCCGTGCCAACCGTCCCGAGCCCCATCAGGCCGACACGTACAACATCCTGTTTCATCTTCCTCATCCCCCCATGGACGCGCCGATCCATTTGTCTACCGTGAATGAACAGTCATCCATACACGGTAGACATTATATATCGAGTCTCGGAATTCGCCAAGGGGGAAACGCCGGAAGAACCCTCCATTTCCCCAAGAACCGCTGATCACGACCGTTTTTCCACCACAACCCCGGCCTGGCGTTCCAGTGGTTTCACCAAAGCGGAAATATCTTCCGAGCCGAGGCCCTCCGCAGCCGCCTCCCGAAACACTTGCTCGGCCACAGCCCCTTCCAGAAGGCGAATCCCTTCACCCCGGCCGAGGTCATTGGCCAGGCGAAGATCCTTGTAAAGCAAATCCACAGTGAATTTTGGAGTAAAATCCCGCTGTAAAATACAATTCGGTACACTCCGGTGCAACATTGCGCTCTCCCCGGTGGATACGGCCAAGACGTCATACAGCAGTTTGGGATCCAGGCCCATGCGGCTCCCCAGGACAAAGCCCTCCACCAGGGCTTCTTGCGTGATCCCGATGATTAGCTGATTCACAAGCTTAGCAATGTTGCCCGCGCCGCTAGGGCCGAGGTAAAAAATATGCCGGCCCATCGCCTCAAACAAAGGATGGCAACGGCGAAAAGCTTCTTCCTCTCCCCCCACCATGATGGCAAGGGTGCCCGCTTCGGCCCCCATCGGACCGCCGCTGATCGGCGCATCGAGATAAGAAATCCCTTGTCTTTTCGCTTCTGCCGCCAGCCTCCGGGAGGTATAGGGGCTGACCGTGCTGTGATCCACCACGACCCCTCCGGTTTTCATGGCAGAGAGAACGACCGAACCCACTTCGTTTACGACGGCATCGTCAGGCAAACACATCAAGACCACGTCGGTCTGGGCGGCCAAATCCCGCACATTTTGGACATAGTGCAGCCCCTCTGCCTGTAATGTTTCGATGACCGCCTGGCGGCGCGCAAAAAAAAGAGTCTCAAATCCGGCTCCTTTCAGACGGCGCGCCATGGGGGCTCCCATAGTCCCCACTCCGACAAACCCCACCCGCACGGGCATCATTCCCCCCATCCTAGTCCTGTCCCTTAGCGATTATTCTTCTCGCATTATAACATAGAGCGCGGCCGCCCGGCGGATAAACGGTGCGGCCGCATAAGGGCACTAATGGAGGGGTTGTTTTTCTAAGTGCATATCTCCCAGATGTTCATCCATGTAGTTCATCGTAAAACTGACCCGCTGCACGTCGCCGTCTGCAAACTCTCTGGCTAATAACCTCGCCACTTGGTTGGTCATCGCCTTGCCCGGCGGCTGCCAGAATTCCACCCGCCCCGTCACGCTGTTATCCAACTCATCCACCGCCACCAGGCCGATCGGCTCATGATGGCCGTTATGAAGATGATATTTGGTGTGACTTCCCTCTTCTTTATAGAGAGAGAGATGCAGAGTTTGACGGCGGCCCCGATTCCGACGCCGGCGTTTGGGCGACTGATCATTGGCCGACAGCCGGTTTTTCGCGGATTCCTTGTTGGACTCCGTGGAAGGGTCGGCGGAGACCCCGCGCCGGGACGAGGTTTGAAAACCATCCAGATCATATTCGGGGCCTTCGTCTCCGTATTGTTCGTCCTGATCTTCGGGGGCTGACCCATTCAAAATTTCACCTTCGGCGGCTTTGCGCGCCTCTTTGCGATTCGCCCCGGAAGTGTCTTGGGCGGAGTCGTGTTGTGCTTCATTTTCCTCGCGATGGCCAGTCCAAGTCGCTGGACCTTCCAAGACCGGATCGATATCTCCGTACATCATCACCACTGTGGCGTCGTTAATGTCCAGCGCCCCGGCCAAGCCCGCCACGTAGTCTTGAATGTGACTCACCACCGCGTCAACCTGATCATCGGGTAATTTCCCGCTGTCCAACTGGATCGTCCCGGTCAGCAAATGCCCCTCTCGGTAGACGAGATATACATCTCCTATCCAGCGGTGGGACAAAAAAATCCCCAATGATTCCCCACCGGCGGTTCGAAGTTCCGGACGCAACACCACCTGCATCGGCCAATCCCTCCCTCGGTCGACACTCGGAAGTATTATGCCCGGGAAGGGCCGAATCCACGCCCTGGGGTTTCAATTCCGCTCGTTCGCCATCCCGGCGGATCACTCCCCCAGAGGCCTTTGAGCACCCAGATACAAAGCCCCGCAGGAAAGATCCTGCGGGGCTTGCGGGAACGCGCCCGGCAACGTCCTACTCTCCCAGGGCCCTGCGGC
>NZ_JAILZZ010000047.1:0-23887 GCF_023512215.1 Kyrpidia sp.
CGTCAGCATTCGGCCATTATGGCGTAGCGGTAACAATACCTCTTAAAATCTCTCTTACGTCCCTGTTTATCCGTACTCTTTCCTTCTCCCGCCAGCCTTGTCTTCCAGCCAACCGTCCCTCCGCCGCTTACACTGGATCGGAGTCCAGCCGAATCGGCGGTAACATGTCCGATATCGCCTCATATACCCTTTGTAGCTCGCGTTTCGGACGTTTGATATACCACCGATTCGCGGTATCGGGTGATTTATGGCCGATATAGTTCTGCACCGTGATGGGATCGTGCTCCCGTGACACCTCAGACAGCACACGGGTCCGGAAATGCGTTGCACACAAATTCGGTAGGCCAATCATTTTTCCGTACTTTTTCACCCGTTTTTGAAGCCCGGTTTTACTGAGTTGGCTCCGGTTTTGACTGATAAACATCGGATCGTCTCCCCGCAAACCATACACCTCGCGAACTTTGTACAACAAGTCACGCAAGTCCGGCCTTACTTGGTATACGCCTTCCGAATTTCGTTTGCAACGGGGTAGGATCAAAATGTCTTCTTGCAAGTGAGACCACTTTAACTTCCTGAGTTCGGACTCACGGAGCCCGAACAAGGCCAGCACATAAAACAACGCTTTGTCCCGAAGCCCCCAATAGCCCCCTATGGCCCGAAAATCCAATGTCAAGAGGGCTATCAATTTGTCCATCGTCAGGGGACTTTCATCCGTGGGATTCGTGGCGACCCGTGCGCGGCGATATTCTTTCGACTCAATTTCCTCCACCGGATTGGTCGGCACATACCCAAGGTCCTTCATCACTTTGAAAAAGGCCCTGAGGGAATCCAGGTGAAGCTGGATGGAACGGCCGGATAACCGTTTCCCTTTTTTGGTCACGCGTTTGTATAGGAACGTCCGGTACTTGGCGACGCAAAACCGGTCGATTCTTGATACATAGGCTGGATGCTCGATGGCTTTATGTGCAAACTTGGCAAATTGCATGAGATGACGTTGATACGTCTTGATCGTGAAACTGGATTTTCCCTGTCCGGCCCATTCACTGACCGCAACAGAGATACCTTCATGGAGCGTGATCGGTCCTTTTACGTTCCGATACCGCTTCCGATTGGAAAAGAGGAACGCGTCCATTTGGGCCTCATAGAAGTCTTCGGCCATTGCATCAACCCCCTTAGAATAAAGCATAGATTTGGACTTATCGCCCAATGCTCTAAATCCTAAAAAAGATTCTCGCATAGTCAAGTCAGATGAAGGGGTTCGGCAATTTTTCTGTAGCCCATAACCCTCTGAGAACCACCCTGTTTTGCAGCCCATAACTACCTTGCAAAATCAGGCCTTTTGCAGCACAATAACCCCAAGGAGAGATAAGTCAAGGAACACACGGCAACCCCAGACGGGTCAAGGATTTCGGTAAAAAGTCGCCCATAAGCAAAAACCCACAGGGAAAAATCCCCTGTGGGTTCTGGGTCGCGGAAAGGCAACCTATAAGCCGAGTTCTGTCCTCCCGGTGGTTCGGGCGCGCCCGCGGCGCTCCCACCGATCTGGAGGGGCAATCATCTATCTAGGCCGACCGTTGCCGGCCGGCTCCAGCGACCTACCCGAGCGCGCGGCGGGCCACCGCATTGCGCTCCTATCCGGTCTTGCTCCGGGTGGGGTTTACCTAGCCGATGCGTCTCCGCACCGCTGGTGCGCTCTTACCGCACCGTTGCATCCTTGCCCGATCCCGCCCGGGAACCACCCGGCCGGGCCGTCGGCGGTCTACATTTCTGTGGCACTTTCCTTAGGATCGCTCCCACTGGGTGTTACCCAGCACCCTGCCCTGCGGAGCTCGGACTTTCCTCGCATGCGGCCTTTCGGCACTGCACGCGCGATTGCCCGGTTGCCTTCCCGCGTGGTTGAAAGAGGATCGCAGACTTTTATTATAAGCTATCGACTCCCGGTTCGCAATGGAGTAATTTTCCACGCACAAAAGTGACATCGGCCGCCGCTCCCAGGCGCGTGCGTTCCCGACTCCAACCCATCGAGATTGCGACCGCAAAGCGGGCATTTTTGCTCAAAGGCCATCATCGCGTGAATGCAGGTCAGCCCAATGGCAAACAGCACCGCCGCCGCCCCATCGACCCCCCATGCCAACACACCCCGCGCCATGGTCGATCGCTCCTCCCGTCGCCGAAGCCTCCTAAACCTATCCTATGACCCGGGAGATCTCCTCATGACACGCGGGTTTGTATCACACAAAAGCAAACGGTTCTCGAATGCGATCGCTCGGAAATACCTCCACAAGAGCCCCGCGGGCTGCGGCCCTCGCCTGCAGGTAGGCGACGATCACGGGAACGATCCACCGTTCAGTGCTGTAGTGTCCGGCGTCGATAACAGGCAGACCCGCCGCCAGGGCATCCAGGGCGTCGTGATGTTTGACGTCCCCGGTGAGAAAGGCGTCAGCACCCTTTTTCCTCGCCTCCTCGGCCCATGCCATACCCGACCCACCGAGGACGGCCAAACGGGAGACCCGTTGGGAAGCATCCCCACAAAACCGCACCCCGGGTGCATCCAGCCGATCTTTGATGAATACGGCCAACTCCTTTAAGGCCATAGGCTTTGCCAAGGTGCCGATGCGCCCGATCCCGAAGGTTTTGACCGGCCGCTCCAATGGGTAGACATCATAAGCCACCTCCTCGTAGGGATGGGCAGCCAACATGGCATCCACCACCGCATTCAGTCGGTCGGCAGGAACCACCGTTTCCAAGCGGATTTCGTCCACCTCTTCCAGCTTCCCCACCGATCCTATGTACGGATTCGCGCCTTCCTCCGGCTTAAACGTCCCTTTTCCGGGAATGTTAAACGTACAGGAACTGTACCCCCCGATCCACCCCGCCCCTGCCGAGCAGACGGCATCGAGCACCTGGCGGTGGTGATCCACGGGCACGAAAACGGCCAGCTTGAACATGCGCTCGTGCCGCGTGGGAGCGAGCACCTCGACGTCCACCAGCCCCAGACGCTCCACCAGTTGATCGTTCACGCCGCCCGGAGCAACATCGAGGTTTGTGTGGGCATTGTACACCGCAACGTCGGCTTGAATCAGCCGGCGTAACATCCGGCCTGCAGGGTCGTCTTCCCGAATGCGATCCGCAGGGCGATAAAGAACGGCGTGATGAGAGACCACCAGTTGGGCTCCCCGGGCCACCGCCTCCTCCGCCACGGCCGGGGTCAATTCCAGGGTTGCCAAAACCTTTGTCACCGGTTTCGCGGGATCCCCGAGCTGCAGCCCCACTGGATCGCCGTCGATGGCCAGTGCCGGTCGGGCCCACTCGTCCATCCACGCGACGATATCTCCGACTTTGACCATTGCTAAACCTCCTGTGCATCTCCGAGCGCTTCGTTCACCGGGATTCGGCTCTGCAACGAAAAGAACGGAAGAACGACTCGCCGGGGGCATCCGGTTTCATCGCCGCCATGACTTCATACCGTCGCCCCCGGTCTTCAACCCGCCCTTCCTCTGTCACCCGCCATCCAGATTCCTGCCACCACCGCCGAAGAGCGTCCGCATGTTTCATCGGCTGGGCCACCACCAAGGTATTCGGCCCCAGCTTGTCCATGCCCCGGCGGAGGATATCGATGATCGTGAGACCCCCCATCCCCGCCAACACCACGACTTCCACCTCGCCAGGCTCCAAAGGGTCCAGACCGTCACCGAGCCTCACCGACACCGGAGCCTCCCCACCCAGGCGCGCCCGGACACAGGCGCGGGTTCTGGCGTAAGGGCCGGGCCGCTTTTCCACGGCGATCACCTGCTGGGCTCTGCCCGTTTCGATCAAGCGGCAGGCGAGCATCCCGTGATCACTGCCGATATCCGCCACGATACGGCACCTTGGAACCATCTGTTCCACCCTTGCAAGCCTCGAACCATAGCGAATCGCCCATCAGCTCCTCAAGCCCCATCCACGACCTCGTCCACCATCCAAGGCCCCACAAGGGATGGTCGCCCCGAAGAACATCACTGCCCTCGGCCTCCATCCGGACCCGTCCGCCCCCATCATACTAGAACCCCGTTCGGCCGCGCAAATTCTCCAGGATCCGTTCCACCGCATCAAAATCCTCCAAACCGGTGGTGTCTCCCTGGACCTTCCCTTCCTGGATCAACTCCCGCAACATGCGGCGAATGATCTTCCCGGAACGGGTCCGAGGCATGGTCTCGACGATATACACCTGAGCCGGTCGCGCAAAGGATCCGATCTCATCCGCCACCCATTGCTCCAACTCCTGCTCCAGATCCGGCCCCCGCTCGGCTCCGGCCTCCAGAATCACAAAAGCCACCGGGACCGCCCCTTTGACCGGATCCGGCCGGCCCACCACCGCCGCCTCCACCACTTTCGGATGAGCGATGAGGGCGCTTTCCATCTCCATGGTGCTGATCCGGTGGCCGCTGACGTTGATCACATCATCCACCCGCCCCAGCACCCAGAAATGCCCATCTTCATCCCGAATCGCACTGTCCCCGGTGAAATATACCCCGGGCATGACGTTGAAATAGGTATCCACGTACCGTTGCCGATTGCCGAAAATATCCCGGGCCAGGCTCGGGAACGGCTTGCGGATCACCAAGAACCCCGGGGTGCCGTCCGGCACCGGATTTCCATCCCCGTCCACCACATCCAGGAAATGTCCATAAAATGGCACTCCGCAGGAGCCGGGTTTCATCTCCACCGCCCCCGGCGCCCCGGCCAGAGGAGTCCCCCCCGTTTCCGTCTGGCCCCAGGTGTTGTTGATAACCGCTCGCCCGCCACCCAGCACGCGATACACCCATTCCCAAGCTTCGGGATTGAGCGGCTCTCCCACCGAGGCAAACAACTCCAGGGTCGACAAACGATACCTCCGAGCCAGCTCCTCGCCATTTTTCACCAACATCCGATAAGCCGTCGGCGCCGAAAACAGTTTATTGACCCGGTACCGCTCCACCATCTCGTACAATCGCCCGGGGTGGGGATAATCCAGCGCCCCTTCGTACAGCACCGTGGTCACCCCGAGGGCCAGCCCGCCGATCAGCACGAAAATATGCGAGGTCAACCAGCCGATGTCAGCGGTGTTCCAGTACACATCCTCGTCCCGGAGGTCCAGCTGATATTTTGTGTAAGCGTAGGTCCCCACCAGGAACCCGCCCCCGGCGTGCACGATCCCCTTCGGTTTCCCGCTGGTGCCGCTGGTGTAGATCAAGAGACCCGGCTCATTGGCTTCCATGGGCTCCACCGGGCAAATGGGCTCCGCTTCCGCCATCAGTTCGTGCCAATCATAATCCCGCCCGGGACTCATGGGCACCTCCTCGTCGGAGCGGCGGTACACGATCACCGTTTTCACCGTGTCGACCCCTTCCAGCGCCCGATCGACATTTTCCTTCAAGGGAATGGGGCGACCCCGGCGATAGCTGCGGTTGGCGCAAATCACCATCTTCGCCTTTGAGTCCACCACCCGCTCCCGGAGGGCCTCGGGAGAAAACCCGGCGAATACCGTATTATAAATAGCCCCGATCCGCAGAATCGCAAGCAAGGCCACAAAGGTTTCCGGGAGATTCTGCATGTAAACGCTGACGACATCCCCTTTTTGAATCCCAAACCTTTTGAGGACATTGGCGAATTTTTGGACTTTCTCGTGCAAGCGAAGGTAGGTGATGATTCTCCGTTGCCCGTTTTCACCCTCCCAAAAAATTGCGACTTTATTGCGTCGAAAACTCAGGGCGTGCCGGTCCACACAGTTTTCGCTGACATTCAAATATCCGCCGCGAAAAAAGGCAAAGTCCGGAAAATTTCCTTCCATCACCGTTTCCCAAGGCTTGATCCAGGTCAATTCTGAGGCCACTGCCGCCCAGAAGGACTCCGGGTATTCTACCGACTCCCGGTAGAGAGTCCGATACGCCTCTTCCCCTTGGACGTAGGATTTTGGCACATAAGCAGCTGGAGGTGCAATTTTTCGACTGTCCTGGATCATCTTCGGGCGATCTTGGTCCAACATGGCCTGTCCCCTTTCAGATTTTTCGTGAATCAGCGGGCCGGAGGAAAAGGTATTCCCCCGGACTCCGCTATCATTATATCATCCAACCACTCGGATCAACATCCGATTTCCCGGGCAATAACCAGCCGCTGAATCTCCGAGGTGCCTTCTCCGATCTCCATCAGTTTGACATCTCGAAAATATCGTTCCACCGGATAGTCTTTCATATATCCGTACCCGCCGTGGATCTGGATCGCTTGGTCACAAGTCCGCATGGCCATCTCCGAGGCGAACAATTTCGCCATGGCCGCCTCTTTTTTGAATGGCCGGCCTTGATCCTTCAGCCAGGCCGCTTTGAGCACCATGGTCCGGGCCATCTCAATGTGCATCGCCATATCGGCCAACTTAAACTGAATGGCCTGGAATTTCGAAATGCTCCGGCCGAATTGGACCCGTTCCTTGGCGTAGGACAGAGCCGCTTCGTACGCCGCCCGGGCGATCCCCACCGACAGGGCCCCGATGCTGATTCGCCCGCCGTCCAGAGTGATCAAAAACTGCTTATACCCTTCACCCACGGCCCCGAGAAGATGATCTTCGGGAATCCTGGTCTCGTCGAGAACGAATTCGACAGTATTGGAACCCCGAAGCCCCAGTTTCTCGTAGGTGGTGGTCACTCGAAACCCGGGGTTATCCGTGGGCACGATAAAAGCGCTGATTCCCTTGGCGCCCTTCTCCCGATCCGTGACCGCCGTCACCACCACACTCCGGGCGTACCCCGCATTGGTGATAAAATTCTTCGACCCATTCAACCGCCAAAATCCGTCCTCAAGCACAGCCGTCGTCCGGGTTCCCGAAGCGTCCGAACCTGCCCCCGGTTCCGTCAGGCCAAAGGCCCCCAGGCCTTCTCCTTGAGCAAGAGGAACGAGGTACTCCCTTTTCTGGGCCTCGGTACCAAAGGCGTAAATCGGATACGACCCAAGCGAGATATGGGCGGCGTAACTGAGGCCCGTACTCGCACAGGCCCGGCCAATCTCCTCGACGGCGAGGGCATAACTCACCGTGTCACCTCCCGCTCCGCCGTATTCCTCGGGGAACGGAATGCCGAGAAAGCCAAGTTCACCCATCTTTTTGAACGTTTCAATAGGGAAACGCCCGGTTCGGTCCACCTCTGCCGCCTTTGGCGCCACTTCCCGTTCTGCAAAATCCCGTACTGCGTCGCGAATCATCCGTTGTTCCGTCGTCAGGTCAAAATCCACCCGCTATCCCCTCCCCATCCGACTGAGCGTTCGTTCAATTTTATTATACGATCGGCGGGGGAATTTCCGCAATCCAGAGTTCTCGGTCCACCGGCAAAAAAAACGACACCCGCCCGCTCGCGGATGTCTTGCATCAGGATCTTCCTTTTTACTCCAGAAAATCTTTCAGCCGCTTGCTCCGGCTGGGATGGCGCAGTTTGCGCAGGGCCTTGGCCTCGATCTGGCGAATCCTCTCCCGGGTGACGCCGAACACCTTCCCGACCTCTTCCAGGGTTCGGGTGCGGCCGTCGTCCAACCCGAAGCGCAAACGCAACACATTCTCTTCCCGCTCCGTCAGGGTATCCAACACGTCCTCCAGTTGCTCTTTGAGCAACTCGTAGGCCGCGGCGTCGGCCGGCGCCAACGCGTCGTCGTCCGGGATAAAATCCCCCAAATGGGAGTCGTCCTCCTCGCCGATGGGCGTTTCCAGTGAAACCGGCTCTTGGGCGATCTTCATAATCTCCCGCACTTTATCCGGGCTCATATCCATCTCCTCGGCGATCTCTTCAGGAGTGGGATCCCGCCCCAACTCTTGAAGCAGTTGCCGCGATACCCGGATCAGTTTGTTAATCGTCTCCACCATGTGAACCGGAATCCGGATGGTCCGCGCTTGATCGGCGATGGCCCGGGTAATCGCTTGGCGGATCCACCACGTCGCATAGGTGCTGAATTTATATCCCTTGCGATAATCGAACTTCTCCACGGCTTTGATCAGTCCGAGGTTGCCTTCCTGGATGAGATCCAGAAACAACATCCCGCGTCCGACATACCGTTTGGCGATACTGACCACCAGGCGCAAATTGGCTTTGATAAGCCCGGCCTTTGCCTCTTCGTCCCCCTGCTCGATTCTCTTGGCCAGCTCGATCTCCTCTTCCGCCGAAAGGAGGGGAACCCGGCCGATCTCTTTCAAATACATCCGGACGGGGTCGTTGATCTTGACGCCGGGGGGAACGCTGAGATCTTCCAGGTCGTATTCCTCGTGATCCTCTTCTTCTGCCGGATGCTCGTTGTCCTCTTCCAGAACGAGATCTTCTTCGTTCTCATTGAGGACCTCGATCCCCTGTTCCGACAGATAATCGAAAAACTCGTCAATCTGATCTGGATCTTGCTCAAAAGGCGCCAATCTATCCATAATCTCGTGGTACGTCAGAGCCCCGCGTTTGCGACCCGTCGCCACGAGTTGTTGTTTGACCTGATCAAGGGATTCCTCGGGCTGCCGCTCCTTGTTGTCATCGCCCGGCTCCGTCATCATCGAATCCCTCCTTCCGTACGGGACTGCGAAAAAACGCCCTGGTGGTTCTTCAACGCGTCGATCTCCTCCCGGAGGCTTTTCATCTGTTCTTGAAGTCGATACATCTCTTCAAACCGGCCGGCCCGGGCGGCCTCATCGAAAGATTCCCGGACCTGCCGCAACGCATCTTCATATCGGGCCAGCCGCCACGTCGCGAAGCAATCCTCTAAACTCCACCCCGCCCGGCCTTGATCTCGGCGGCGTTCATGTTCCATAATCAGAGAAGTCACCACCGAGCGCACGGCGGGATCGTCCACCGTTTCCAAAAAAGCGGTGGGATCCGCTGTCCCTCCGTCTCCGTAATACCGGTACAGATGGGCGGCCAGTACGGCGTGGCTTTCAACACAAAATTCGTCAGCCACCACCTCTTCAACTTGTCTGGCAGCCCCCGGATCGAGTAACATAGAGGTGAGCATCTGGCGCTCCGCCGCAACGTGAGGCGGATAATGGTTCACCTGCGGTCCTGTGGCGGGATCTATATTAGTATTCCACTTGTTTCCATGCTTATCCCTCGTCAAGGTCTGTCTTTGTCTCGTTTCGTCTAGATCGTGCCTCAACGCTTCGAGGGATATATGAAACTCACTTGACAGACTCTGCAGATGGGTTTCCGCTTCCACAGCCGATTCTTCGTCCGCCAGGACATTCAGGGCTTCTTGCAAGAAGGATACCCGATCTTCGGCGTTTGCAAGCGACCGCCGGTCCCTAAGGTCCGCCAATCGAAATGCCGTCAAACTCATGGTCTCTTGTTCCAGCACCCGCTTCATGGCCTCCGGTCCCTTCTCCCTGAGAAGGTCGTCGGGGTCCATCCCTGGGGGAAGGCGAACGGCTTTGGCTGTCACCCCCACTCCTTGCAAAAGGAGTCCCGCCCGTACCGCTGCGCGCCGACCGGCGTCATCGCCGTCGTAGACCACAATGACTTCATCGACGTTGTGCTTCAACATCCTGGCCTGTTCTTCGGTCAGTGCCGTCCCGAGGGAGGCCACCGCCGCCGTGAAGCCGGCCTGGTGCATGGCCACCACATCCATATAGCCTTCCAGGAGAAACGCTCGGCGAGTCTTCCGGAGGGCCGATCGCGCCTTGTGCCACGGATAGAGATGGCGACCCTTGTGAAAAAGCGGCGTTTCAGGAGAGTTCAGGTACTTCGGCTCCCCTCGGCCGAGGACCCGGCCGCCGAACGCCACGACGCGGCCTTGTCCGTCCCAGATGGGAAACATCAAACGGTTCCGGAACCGGTCGTATCTGCCGTGTTCCCCTGTCGCCCCCAACCCGATCTCCATCAGAAGGACCGGGTCGAGCCCCCTTCTCTCGAGAAACGCCATCAGCGAATCACGGGACGCAGGTGCGAGCCCCAGCTGAAAATCGTGGGCGGTGGTAGTGGAGATGCGTCGTTTTTCAAGATATGTTCGACCCGGCCTCCCGTAGACCGTATTCAACAGCAAGTGTTGATACCACTTGGCGGCGAGCTCGTAGGCCCTGAGTGCATCCCGCCGTTTCTCGGAGTACCCCGATTCTTCTTCGTCCTCCTGGACATCCGGGACCGGGATCCCCGACCGGGCTGCAAGCTTCCGGACGGCCTCCTGGAACGTAATGCCGTCGATCGCCATGAGAAAATGAATAACAGTGCCGCCTGCTTGACAGCCAAAACAGTGATACACTTGCTTCTCCCGCGAGACGGTGAAGGACGGCGTCCGTTCGGAATGAAACGGGCACAGGCCCACGTATGAGCGCCCAACCCTCCTGAGGTGTACATATTCACCGATGACGTCGATAATGTCCACACTTTGCCGCACACGATCAATGAGATCTTCCGGAATCCGCCTGGCCACGATGTCCCTCCTCGCCCGAGAGACAGGAACAACACGTCAATTCGACACTACTCGACAAATTCCTGCAGCTCATCACCACCGTTTAAAATTCCAACGTAGATAAAGTATTCTACAATCCACTCCAAATTCCTGCCCCGGCGACAGTCCGACAGCAGATTCGACGAATTTCCTGCGAAACCGTCAAAAACCCCTGAAGGCTGTAAAGGCCCGCTCTACATATTTACGTCTTTTCCTCGAAAAATCCTCCCGCCGGATCGATCGGCGGGAGGCAGCCACAAAAAATTCACTTTCGACACACGTAGACAAGTACATCGACATCACCCGAGTCCACCGGCTCCTGTGTCGAAAGATCATTCGCCCCACAGCACTATTCCAGGGCGGCCCGGGCGGCGGCCAATCGCGCGACGGGCACCCGATAGGGGGAACAACTGACATAATCCAAGCCCACTTTGTGGCAAAAAGTGATCGAACGGGGATCCCCGCCGTGTTCGCCGCAGATTCCCACCTTGAGTTCTGAATTCGCCATGCGCCCCTCCTGCACGGCCCAGCGAATCAACCGGCCCACACCCGGCTCATCCAGCACCACAAAGGGGTCCGCGTCGAGAATTCCCCCTTGAACATAGGCGTGGAGAAACTTCCCCTCCGCGTCGTCGCGGCTGAACCCGAAGGTCATCTGGGTCAAATCGTTGGTGCCAAAGGAGAAAAAGTCGGCCTGGGCGGCGATCTCCCCGGCGGTCAGGGCGGCCCGGGGCACCTCGATCATGGTGCCGACTTTAATGGGCAACTCCACACCCTTCTCCTGAAGAACCCGCTCCGCTTCCTCAATCACCTGGGCCCGAAGGATCTCCAGCTCCCGGTGGTGCCCGACGAGGGGGATCATGACTTCCGGCTTCACGGACACACCCTCGGCCGCCAGCTCCGCCGCCGCCTCATAGAGCGCCCGAACCTGCACCCGGTACACTTCCGGGAAGGTGATGCCGAGCCGGCAGCCCCGATGACCCAGCATCGGATTCGCTTCGTGCAACACCCGGACTTTGCGCAACAAACGTTCCCGCTCCCGCAGGCGGGCCGGGTCGTCGCCCCGCTCCCTCAGTTGCGTGACCTCCACCATCAGCTCTTCGAGGTTGGGGAGAAACTCGTGAAGGGGCGGATCGAGCAGGCGCACCGTCACCGGCAGGCCGGCCATGGCCCGGAGAATCCCGACAAAATCCTGCCGTTGCAAAGGGAGCAATTCCCCGAGAGCCCTCCCCCGCTCCTCCTCGTCTTCCGCCAGAATCATCCGCTGAACGATCGAAACCCGATCAGGCCCCAAAAACATGTGCTCCGTTCGGCACAAGCCGATACCCTGGGCGCCAAACTCCCGGGCTTTGGCCGCATCTTCCGGATTGTCCGCGTTGGCCAGGACCGACAGTTTCCGCACCTCATCCCCCCAGGCCAACAACTCCTGAAACTCCGGCGACAACGCCGGGTCCACCAAGGGAGCCGCCCCGAGGTACACCTGTCCCGTTCCGCCATCGATGGTAATGACGTCCCCTTCTCGGATGGTCCGCCCGTCCTCCACGATGAATTCCCGCTTGCGAAAATCGATCCGCACCGATTCGCACCCACACACGCAAGCTTTGCCCATACCCCGGGCCACCACGGCGGCGTGGCTGGTCATCCCGCCCCGGGACGTCAAGACTCCTTGACTGGCCACGATGCCATGGATGTCTTCCGGCGTGGTCTCCGACCGGACGAGAATCACCGCTTCTCCCTCGTTGGCCCTCCGGACCGCCTCATCGGCGTCGAACACCACCCGACCACTGGCCGCCCCCGGGGAAGCGGGCAACCCTTTCGCCAGCCGATCCAGATCGGCCGCCTCGTCAATCCGCCGGTGTAGCAGCTGGGTCAAACTGTCTGGATCCACCCGGCGGATCGCTTCCATGCGGTCGATAATTCCCTCTTTGGCGAGATCCACCGCCGCCTTCACCGCGGCCTGGGCGGTGCGTTTTGCCGCCCGGGTCTGGAGCAAAAACAGCCGCCCCCTCTCGACGGTGAACTCGATGTCCTGGACGTCCCGATAGTGGCGCTCCAGTTTCCGGGCAACATCCAGGAGCTGGCGGTAAACTTCGGGCATTGTCTCTTCTAGCTGGGCAATGGGCGAAGGGGTGCGAATCCCGGCCACCACGTCTTCTCCTTGGGCATTTAACAGAAACTCCCCGTACAGCTTCGCCTCCCCGGTGGCGGGATTCCGGGTGAACACCACCCCGGTGCCCGAATCGTCCCCGAGATTGCCGAACACCATCCGCTGGATATTCACCGCCGTGCCGAGATCTTCCGGAATCCCGTGGATTTTGCGGTACACCACCGCCCGCTGATTGTTCCAGGACGAAAATACCGCCCGCACCGCCCCCAGCAACTGCTCTCTCGGATTCTGGGGAAAGGGGCGTTTGGTCTCCTTTTCCACCAACTGCTTATACTTCTCAACCACTGCCTTCCAATCCTCGGCCGAAAGTTCGGTGTCCAATCGCACTCCCCGGGCGGCCTTCTGCTCGTCGATGATCTGTTCGAAAGCGTAGTGGTCCACCCCGAGCACCACGTCCCCGTACATTTGGATAAAACGGCGATAACAATCCCAGGCAAACCGGTCCTGCCCCGTCCGCCGGGCCAACCCCAACACGGTATCATCATTGAGTCCCAGATTCAGAATCGTATCCATCATCCCGGGCATGGAGAACACGGCCCCCGAGCGGACAGACACGAGCAGCGGCCGATCGGGATCCCCCAGCTTCAGCCCCGTGCGCTCCTCCAATTGCGACACAGCCTCATCCAGGGCGTCGAGCAGCCCCTCGGGCCACTGGCCCCCGGCGGTAAAATACGCCCGGCACGCCGCTGTGGTAATGGTGAAACCCTCGGGCACCGGCAGCCCGGCCCGGGTCATCTCCGCCAGTCCTGCACCTTTTCCCCCTAACAAATCCCGCATTCCGGCGTTGCCCTCATCAAAGGCGTAAATCTGCTTCACCTGTGTCATGCCCGGGTTCCCCCCCGCTTCAAAATGTCGAGCACGATACTCGCCGTCTCCTCTACCGCTTTGCTACTTACATCGATAATGGGACAGCCGATTTTTTTCATGATCCCTTCGGCATAATCCAGTTCAACCAGAATTCGCTCCAGAGTCGCGTAATTGGCCTGGGCCGTCAATCCCAGGGACCGCAGGCGTTCAGTCCGGATCTTGTTGAGTTCCTCAGGGTTGATCGTCAAACCGATGATCTTTTTGGCCGGGAGGGTAAACAGCTCCTCAGGCGGATCCACCTCAGGGACCAGGGGGACATTGGCCACCTTTAACCGCCGGTGCGCCAAATACATGCTCAGGGGCGTCTTCGACGTTCTGGACACGCCGATTAAGATCACATCGGCCCGCACCAGCCCCCGGGGATCCCGACCATCATCGTATTTGACGGCGAACTCCACCGCCTCCACCCGGCGAAAGTATTCCTCGTCCAGCTGATGAACCAAGCCCGGGCGAAGCTTCGGGGGCGTGCCAAAGGCCTTCCCGAAAGCGTCCATCATCGGCCCCATGATGTCGACAGCGATCACCCCGCCCTCCTCCGCCAGCCGAGCGATCTCCCGGCGCAACTCCGGAAGAATCAGTGTAAAGGCGATCAGCGCCCCGTCCTCCCGGGCGGACTCCACCACCTCCCGGAGCGTGGATACATCGTCGACAAAGGAAATTCGGTGTACGTCCACCCTCCCGCCGTCGAACTGACTGGCGGCCGCCCGAACGACGAATTCCGCCGTCTCGCCGACCGAATCGGAAACCACGTAGACAATGCGCCGCATAAAGCTCCGGATCCCCTCCTCAGATGTCCCGGCCCGATCCCAACTCGACGAAGATTCGCGCGATCGTCGTCTTGGTAAAGCGGCCGACCACTTCAAGTTGTTTGCTGTGGGCATCCATGACCCGGACGACCGGCAATGCGTCGATCTGATAATCGATCAGCTTCCTCGCGGCCTCGTAAACGTTCTCCTCCGGCGTCACCACGATGATATTGGGCATCCGGGTCATCGCCAAGCCCACCGGCACTTCCCGAACATCCTGGGCGCCAATCGCCACTTTCAGCAAGTCCTTCCGGGACACCACACCTGCCAGAACCGCCTGATCCCGAACCACAAAAAGCGTCCCCACGTCCTCCAAAAACATCGTCACAATGGCGTCGTACACCGAGGTCGCCTCGCTCACCACCACCGGGACCGATTTGTAGTCCTTGACTTTCATGTTGCGAAGCTGGTCGGCAATCACTTCCCCCATGGGCTTGCCGACGTAAAAATACCCCACCCGGGGGCGGGCATCCAGAAACCCGGCCATGGTTAGCACGGTCAAGTCCGGTCGAAGGGTCGCCCGGGTCAGATGCAACCTTTCGGCGATTCGTTCCCCGGTAATCGGTCCCTCTCGGCGTACGATTTCAAGAATCTGCTCTTGCCGCTTGGTCAATTCGATGGTTCCTCACCACCCCCGGCCCGAATGATCACGCTGAATGTGGAAAGGGGTGTCGGTCAATGTGTTATACTTTTGGCTGTTATCCCGTATATCGTATATACTAATTGACCACCCTCCTTTCCGCAAGAGAGGGTGGTCCATGATGGCACACTGATTTTAAGACAGTACCACTTGCCTCCAGTCGAGCAACAGATTGTAAACGTCCGCCACATCCCGCAGGAGGCGCAATCGATTCTCCCGAATCTCCTCGTCCTCCACCAGCACCATCACCCGGTCAAAGAACGGGTGAACGGCCCGATTCAGATGGCCCATGGCGTCAAGAGCCCTCTTTTCGTCCCCCGCAGCCCGGGCCGCTTCCAACTCCTGGCGCGCCAGCCGGGAGGCTTCGTGGAGGGCCCGTTCCGCATCGTCCTGAAATCGCCCCGGATCCGGCTCCCCGGCGAGGCCTTCACCCTTTTTCGCGAGATTGTGCACCCGCTTGGCAGCTCCGGCGGTCTCGTAGAGTCCGGAGTGGCCTTCGTCAGCCAGACTTTCGTAAAACCGCACCCGCCCGATCAGGACAGCAAGGGGTTCATCGGCTCGGCCGAGAATCGCATCCACCAAGTCGTGGCGCCGACCTTCCTCCAACAGCCAAGTGCGGAGCCGGGTCGTGACAAAACTGTCCAAATCCGCCCGCCAAGTCCCGCCGTCCTGAAACCCGCTGGCGCGCAAAGCCTCCTCGGCGAGATCGAGGATTTCGCCCAAGGCGATGGGGATCTCCAGATAGCGCAAAATCTGGAGCAGCCCCAGGGCGTTCCTCCGCAGCCCGTAGGGATCCTCGGACCCCGTGGGCCGAATGCCGGCATAGAAGGAGGCGCACAGGGTATCCGCTTTGTCTGCCACAGCCAACACCGTGCCCGCCGGACTCCCGGGCAAGTCGTCCCCCGGGAACCGCGGCCGGTGATGCTCCAGGATCGCCTCGGCCACCTCCGATCCCTCCCCGGCTTCCAAGGCATAATAACGCCCCATGACCCCTTCTAGCTCCGGGAACTCATACACCATGTGCGTGGCCAGGTCGAATTTCAGGATCCTGCCCGCCGCCTCCACCGTCTCCACATCCCGGGGTCCCAACCCGAGCCGGTCCGCCAACGCCAGGGCCACCCGGCGCACCCGTTCCACCTTGTCGTACATTGTGCCGGCGCCCTCTTGGAAAACGATGTTCCGCAACCGCTCCATCGCGCGAATCGGGGCGATTTTCCGGTCTTCGTCGTAAAAAAACTTTGCGTCCGCCAATCGCGCCCGGAGGACTTTTTCGTTCCCCGCCCTGACCACGTCCAGCCGGTGGTCCCCACCGTTTCGCACCCCCACGAATCCGGGGATGAGACCGCCGTCCCCGTCCACCACGGGAAAATACCGCTGGTTTTCTTTCATCGTCAGCATGATCACTTCCGGCGGCACTTGGAGAAAGTCCCGGTCAAAGGCCCCGGCGAAAGCAGTCGGCCATTCCACCAAATGCACCACTTCCTCCAGCAGCTCCTCGTCGATCACCGCCTGGCCCCCGATCTCTTCCGCCGCCCGGCGAACCTGATCGACGATCACCTCTTTTCTCCGCGCCACATCCACCATCACAAAGGCCGCGTCCAGCATATCGACGTACGCCTCCGCCCCGGGGATCTCCACCGGCCCGGGGTGAAGGGTGCGGTGCCCTCGGCTGATGCGGCCGGTTTTCACGCCGGCCACCTCCGCCGGCACGACCTCCTCCCCGTATAGGGCGACCAACCAGCGAATGGGCCGGGCAAACCGGACGTCCCTCGTCCCCCAACGCATCGTCTTCGGAAAGGAGAGGCCGAGGACGAGCTCCGGGATATAGCCGGCAAGAAGCTCCGGAGTCCGAAGGCCGGCTTCTCGCTTCAGCGCGTAAACGTACACGCCCTGGGGCGTCCCCCGCTCCACCAGATCGTCCACAGCCACTCCCTGACTTCGGGCAAACCCTTCCGCCGCCTTGGTCCAGCGGCCATCTGGTCCTTTCGCCGCCTTCAGGGACGGCCCCCGAACCTGGAATTCCCGATCTTCCTGTCTTTCGGCCAGATCCGCCGCGTACAGCGTCAGGCGGCGGGGGGTGCCATAGACCTGCACGGCACCGTGGGCGAGGCGCTGAGCCTCCAACCATTCGGACATTCTCACCCGAAGCTGTTCCAGGGCTTCAGGAACAAACCGAGCCGGCAACTCTTCCACGCCGATTTCCAACAAAAACGGTGCCGCCATCACTCCCGCCCCCCTTCCCCGACATAGGCTTCCGCGCACAGGCGAGCCAACTGGCGCACCCGGCCGATAAAGGCTGTCCGCTCGGATACGCTGATGGCTCCCCGGGCCTCGAGAAGATTGAACGTATGGGAACACTTCAACACATAATCATAAGCTGGAAGGGCCAACCCCGCCTCCAGGGCACGGCGGGCTTCCCGCTCATAGGAGGAAAACCATTCAAAGAGTTGCTCGGCGTCTGAAACCTCGAAGCTGTATTTCGAGTGCTCGTACTCCCCCCGCAAAAACACGTCCCGGTAAGTCACGCCCTCCACCCAGACCAGGTCGAACACGTTGTCACACTGCTGGATATACGAGGCGAGCCTCTCCAGCCCGTAGGTGATCTCCGCCGCCACGGGTCGGACGTCCAACCCCCCCACCTGCTGAAAATACGTAAACTGGGTGATCTCCATGCCGTCCAGCCACACCTCCCAACCCAACCCCCAGGCTCCCAGAGTCGGGGATTCCCAGTTGTCCTCCACAAACCGGATATCGTGTTCCTCCGGGTCGATGTCCAACCTGCGCAAGCTTTCTAAATACAGTTCGAGGACGTCCTCGGGAGAGGGTTTGAGAATCACCTGATACTGATGGTGCTGGTACAACCGGTTTGGATTCTCGCCGTACCGCCCGTCCGCCGGGCGACGGGAAGGCTCCACGTAGGCCACCCGCCACGGGTCAGGGCCGAGCACCCGCAGAAAGGTCATGGGGTTCATCGTCCCGGCACCCTTTTCCACATCGTAGGGCTGGGCCAGCACGCAGCCCCGGCCCGCCCAAAACTCTTGCAGCCGCAGAATCATCTCTTGAAAGGTCATGGCCATCCTCCGCGTTATGCCTCCTTTAAAACATCCTGCCTAAACCTCTGGAAACAAATAAAACCATCCCCCGCCCCATAGGGACGAGAGATGGTTCTCCCGCGGTTCCACCCTACTTGATCCGCACCTCCGGTGCGAACCCTCTTTTCCACCCAGGCTCCAGGCTGCCGTTTCCCCGGGACTGCCGCCGGGCTCCCACCCATCCCGGCTCGCTTGGGGTCAGTGCCCCCGGGTACTATAGACCCTTCCTCGCCCGTTCTTGGTCCTTGTCGGATCGAATCATACCAAATCCCCTCCGGCCCCGTCAAGCGGCCCCGGCCAGGCGTATTCCCGCAGCCTGCGAATATACTCCCGGCCCCGCAGGCGGGCCCCGGTGTGATGTTCCAAATACGCCCCGAGCAGGTCGGCCAACTCCCGGCGGGTATCCGGGCCCACCCGTATATCCCCCAGGCGGTTTACGGGCACCGACTGCAAGGCGCGCATCACTGCGCAAGTCTGGGGGCGAATGGGAATGCCGCGGCGCAGGTCGAGGCACCGGTCGCAAAGAGGCCCGCCGCCGGACAAATCAAACATCCGGGCGTATCCCACCGCCGCGCCGCATCCGGCGCAACGATCGAGCAGCGGCCGCACCCCCGCCCACTCGCATACGTGCAACTCAAACAAGCGAGTGAGAATTTCCGCATCTTTCCCCGCGGCCAGCGCTTCCAGCCACTGGCGGAAAAACTCATAAACTCCGGGGTTGGGGGTCGCCTCCTCCACAAACCGATCGACCAGCTCCGCCGCATACCCGGCGTAGGCGTGCTTCCAGAGATCCTCCTGGATCGCCCGGTATCCTTCCAACCACTGGCCCTGGCGAATGATCGCCATGCCCTGCCCCCGATAGGCCAGGGAGAATGTCCCTCGCACCAAGGGCTGCACCAAGGCGCGCAGGCGGCTCTGGGGCCGTTTGGCTCCCCGGGCCATGGCCCCGACCTTCCCGATCTCCGGCGTCAGCAATGTCACGATCCGATGGGTTTCCCCATAGTCCACTCCCCGCAACACAATGCCTTCCACCTGGACGTTCATACTTTGGCCTCCGCTTCCTCGCTTCCCGAAGCCGGTGGATCTTTTCCCTCCTCCCCCGGCGCGTTCTCCGAACTCTGGTACTGTGAATAGAGGAGATAGGCGTCGATCGATCCCGTCTGGGTGAACCACCGCCAGGACAATTCCCGCACAACCCATCACTCTCACTTTGGGATTCGGAGTACCGTTAGCGTATCCCAACCGGGGGGCCCTATGCAAGGGAATCATTGCATCGCTTAATCCTCTACGTACCCAAAATTGCGCAGGATCGGCTCGCGATTTCGCCAGTCTTTCTTTACCTTCACCCAGAGGTCCAAATAGACTCGCGAGCCGAGCAGCGCCTCGATTTCTCTTCGGGCCCTCTGGCCCACCCGCTTCAACATCCCGCCCTCCCGGCCGATAAGGATCGCCTTTTGACTCTCCTTCTCCGTCACCACCACCGCCCGAATGTAAAGCAGGCCATTCTCCCGGGGGGTCATTTCTTCCACCGTCACCGCCACAGAATGGGGGACCTCTTCCCGGGTGAGATTCAGGACTTGCTCCCGCACCAACTCGGCGACAATGAAGGACTCGGGATGATCCGTGACCTGATCTGCCGGATAATACGGCGGGCCTTCGGGCAAAGTGGCATAAATCCGCTCCTCCAGGCGGTCGAGGTTCGTCCCCTTCACCGCGGAAACCGGGACAACTTCCCGGAACGGGTACCGTTTTCGATGCTCGTCGATCATCGGCAGCAACTCTCTCGGCGAAACCAGGTCGATCTTGTTGATCACCAGGAATACAGGCGTTTCCACCCCTTGCAAATGATCCAGAATCACCTGCTCCCCTGGGCCGAACTTCGACGTCACGTCAATGACAAAGAGGACGAGATCCACCTCCTGGAGCGTCGCCAACGCCAGGCGGGTCATATAATCCCCCAGACGGTGTTTGGGCCGATGCACCCCCGGCGTGTCCAAAAAAATCACTTGGCCGTTCTCCCGGGTCAAGACCCCGCGAATGCGGTTCCGAGTGGTTTGCGGCTTATCCGACATGATCGCAATCTTCGTGCCGATAAGCCGATTGAGCAGCGTAGACTTGCCCACGTTGGGACGACCGACTAAAGCTGCAAACCCTGAGCGAAATCCTGAGCTGTCCACCACTGGGCTTTCACCCCCTTATTCAGTATTCCCGGGTGCCCCGGTGCCTCACGAAAGGGATGGGCACAGGCTCACCCTTGGATAAGAGAAAACAGGACGGCCGCCACCGCCACCCCCAGCACCGCCCCGGCCACCACTTCCCCCAGAGTGTGGATCCCGCCTTCCACCCGACTTTGGGCCACCAACCCTGCCAGAACGAAAGCCAACAATGTTGCCATCCCATTCCAGGTGATATAGCCGATTGCCGTCGCCAGGCAAAAGGCCACCGCCGCGTGGATACTGGGCATGCCCCCCTGAAAATAGTTGTACACCCTGTGCCGGGATTTTCCTATGAATCCCACGGCCATCGTCAAGCCCAGGGCAATGAAGGTCACGTACACAGGATCCCGGCGCAACTCCTGAAGTCCCCGCAGCATCCACGGGTCGATCTTCCCGAGGAACACAAAGTACCCCACCACCAGCGCATTGATGGCCGCCAGGAGCACGGCCGCCGCCGCCGTGTCCTTGGCGATGCGCGCCAGGGGGTGATACTGGGGGGATACCAAATCGACCACCGCTTCGACAGCTGTATTAAACAACTCGGCCGCGATCACAAAGGAAATCGAAACAAAGACCAGAGCCAACTCCACCGTTGACAGCTGAAACAAAAGAGCCGCCACCAGGGCGGCGACCGCCAGGGCGAAATGAACCCGCATATTCCTCTGGGTTCGCAGGGCATGAACCACCCCGTCGGCAGCACAGCGAAAACTGTCCGCCAAGCGCCTACGGCTGCCCACCGGGGTTCCCCCTCATGATACCGAGGGCACTCAACACCTCTTCTTGCTTGCCAAACATCACCCGTTCCTGTTCCGGGGACTGGTGATCATACCCGAGCAGGTGCAAAAATCCATGAACCGCTAGAAACGCCAATTCCCGTCGGAGGCTGTGCCCGTATTGATTCGCCTGGCGCTCGGCCGTCTCCACACTGATCACAATATCCCCGAGAAGCTCCCGGCCCTCTTCGGTTTGTACCGGCTCCCCCTCGCCTTCCCGCATCGCAAAGGACAGGACATCCGTCGGTCGATCCACCCCGCGGTAGTCGCGGTTCAGCTCGTGAATGCGCTCGTCGTCCACCAGTACCACCGAGACTTCCGCCGCTTCCACCCCCTCGCGGGACGCGGCTTCCTCCAACACGGCAGCGATCAACCGTTCCACATCGGGTACACCTTGCGCGTCCCTTTCCTGTTCCACCCACACCGCAACTCGGTTCACCCCTGAGCTCCCCCTTTTGATTCGGCCTTGGTCGAAGCCTTGGGCGGCTCGGGATATTCAATCCGCGGATGATAAATCCCGTTCAGCGTTCGCATAAAGGCCTCCGCCACTTGATCCAGATCCCGCAAGGTCAACTGCGACTCATCCAACTGTCCGTCCTGAAGACGGTCCCGGATGATCTTGCGAATCACCGCCTCGATGCGTTGGGGGGTTGGCCGGGCCATGGCCCGCACCGCCGCCTCCACAGCGTCACAAAGCATGACCACCGCCGCCTCCTTCGACCGGGGTTTGGGCCCGGGATAGCGATAACTGTCCACGCTCACAGTGCCGCTTTTATCTTGCTCCAGGGCCTTGTTGTAAAAATACCACAGGACGGTGGTCCCGTGGTGCTGGGCGCAGATATCCCGTATCGACTCCGGCAAGCGGTGTTGCTCCTGAAGTTCCAAGCCATCCCGGACGTGGCTCGTGATAATCAGATGACTCAGACTGGGGGCGATTTTGTCGTGGGGGTTCTCCCGGGTCATCTGGTTCTCCACGAAAAAAGCCGGCCGCTTCGCTTTTCCCACATCGTGGTAATAGGCCCCCACCCGGCACAACAGGGGATCCGCCCCCACCACCTCCGCCGCGGCTTCAGCGAGATTGCCGACGATGAGGCTATGATGGTACGTTCCCGGCGCCTCGAGCAACAGTTTACGCAAAAGCGGATGGTTGGGGTTGGATAGCTCAAGCAGGCGCATGGGGGTGAGAAGGCCAAAGGCCGACTCGAAAAAGGGCAGCAACCCCGTGGTCAAGATCGCCGAAAACATGCCATTGGCCAGACCTAAAAGCAAGGTCCGTAAAAAATTGTAAATACCTGGCTCCGTACCGGTAAACAGCGCCCGCATCGCCGCAATGGCGATCATATCCACAATCGCCACCACAAACCCCGCCCGCACAATGACAAAACGCTGTTTCACCCGGGCCACGGCAAAAGCCCCGGCCAAGGCCCCGACCAAGCTCACAAACTGGACCGCAAAGGAGTCGTCAAACCCAAAAGCGGCGAAAAAGGAAAACAAAAACGAAACAAACACCGCCAGAGAGAGGTCGAACAACATCGTCACCAACATCGAGCCCACGGCCACAGGCACAAAATACCCCAAGCTGGTAAGGTCAAATTGCCGGGATATCATACTGACCCCTTTGACCTCCAAAGCCACGATCACCACAATTAGCCCCAGCACCACAAGCAATCGATTGCTCTCAACAATCTTTTTTTGGATCCGCTCAATGTACAGCGCCAGAGCGCTGACCAGCCCCGCGATCACCACAGCAAAACCGAGAAAAAGGCGATAATTCGGCTGCTCGGCGAGCAGGTTCAGATCTCGAAGGCGCGACAAAATCTCCGGAGTGATCCGCTCTCCGGCCCGCACCACAATCTCGCCCTTTTGGATCCAAACATCGGGCACACTGTCCCGGGCCTGTTGGCGCAATTCCTCCGTCCGCTTCACATCGTACAACTTGTTGGGGCGCAAACTGGCCAGGGTTAAATTGTGGATCACCAGCCGAGCATTCCTGGACAAGTCCAACCCCACCAGTTGTCGATCCACTTCAGAGGGCGCACTGGCCAAATCTTCCGGGCCAAACTCCCGGCCCAAAAACTGTTCCACCATGCGGTTCGTCTCGTTCCGGACCGTGTTCAGTTCTTGGGGGGACAGGGACAAGAGGCTGTTCAGCACGTCATCGCTGACCTGTAGCCCGGGGGGCACGGCGGCTTTGAGCTGCTGGAAGCGCTGGGCCGGCGACAAAGACGTCTGCCCCGCAAGCTCCTGCACACTGGAAAACAGGTGGCTCAAGTCCTGAAGAGCCGAATCCTCCACCGATGGGTCCACCGTATATTGTTTGGGCACTTTCGCCGCTGCGTCATCTTTCCGTTGCTGGGTCGCCAGCGTGTCCACGGCGTCGGTGGGCGCCTTGATGTCGACATCACTGATCGACCCCACCTGAAAACTGTATTTTTGCGGCAGGGTGTTTCCGACAAAAAGACCATACAAAATAAACCCCAGCACGACATAGATTAACACCCGTACCCCGCGGCTGCTCTTCCAGGTCCCCGGCAACGCCGCCGGAGGCCACGCCAAGCTTCCCATCGGCATGAGGGATCAATCTCCCCGTGTCCCAAGCGGCGCAGCTTCGCCGGATGGGCTCCGTGAATCCCTCCGGTCCTCCGCCGCTTGATAGGCTGAAATGATCTTTTGCACCAAGGGATGGCGGACGACGTCTGTCCCCGTGAGATACACAAACGCGATCTCCCCGATTCCCCTGAGAATCTCCGCCGCCTCCTTCAACCCCGAGCGCTTGCCCCGGGGCAGATCAATCTGGGTGACATCCCCGGTAATGACCATCTTCGACCCCAGTCCCAGCCGGGTTAAGAACATCTTCATCTGCTCTCCGGTGGCGTTTTGCGCTTCGTCCAAGATCACGAAAGACTCTTCCAA
>NZ_JAILZZ010000106.1:0-3126 GCF_023512215.1 Kyrpidia sp.
TCGGGTAAAGTAGTAGATGGGACCCGTTATCAATTAAAGGAATTTTTCGGGTTCCGGAAGGGGCGGGTCGAGGTGGCCGAGGTCATCCTCTTGAGTCGGATCCAGTTTGCAGTCACGGTGATCTATCATTTCTTGTTTGTGCCCCTGACGTTGGGCTTGGTCGTGCTGGTGGCGCTTATGGAAACGCGGTATGCGCGCACCGGCAACGAGCTGTATCGGCGGATGGCCGATTATTGGGGCAAACTGTTTACGATCAATTTTGCGCTGGGGATTGTCACAGGCATCACCATGGAATTTCAATTTGGCACGAACTGGTCGGAGTACTCGAAGTTTATGGGGGACATTTTTGGATCGCCTCTGGCCATTGAGGCGCTGCTGGCGTTTTTCCTGGAGTCCACGTTTATTGGGGTATGGCTGTTCGGGAAAGAGCGCTTTCCGAAACTCCGGGCTCTGTCCATGTGGATGGTCGCCATCGGGACCAACATCTCCGCCCTCTGGATCATCACGGCGAACGGTTTTATGCAAAACCCTGTCGGATATACGATCCAGGATGGACGGATTAAGCTCGAAAGTTTCCTGCAGGTGGTCACAAACTCTTACACGTGGTATATGTTCTTCCACACGGTATTGGCCAGCTATATTGTCGGTGCGTTTTTTGTCCTCGGAGTGAGTGCCTATCATCTGCTCCGCAAACAGCACGTGGAGTTTTACAAAAAATCCTTTCAGTTCGGTCTGGTTATGGCCTTGGTCGCGACCTTGGCGGTCCCGTTGGTCGGGCATTTTCAAGGGATTCACACGGCGAAGGTGCAGCCTGCCAAGGCAGCGGCTTTTGAGGCCGTGTGGGAGTCCGGGCCGAATCAGCCCTTTACCGTGTTTTCCATCCCCGATCCGGCGAATGAAAGGAATTTACTCGATTGGGGCAAAATCCCGGGCGTCGGTAGTTTGATGTACACGAATTCTTTCAGTGGATACGTGACGGGCTTGAAGGACATTCCAGCCGATCAGCGGCCGAATGTCCCGGCGGTTTTCTGGAGCTTTCGTCTCATGGTGGGCCTTGGATTCTTGTTTCTCGGCCTCGCCTGGTACGGCCTGTACCTGTGGAGAAAGGGGCGCTTACTGGATTCCCGGCGGTACCTCAAGTTGCTGTTGTATTCCATTCCGCTTCCTTACGTGGCGATCAACCTGGGCTGGGTGGTTACGGAGATGGGTAGGCAGCCGTGGATTGTGTACGGTTTGATGAAGACCAGTCAGGCTGTCAGCCCCATCGCCCTGGGGGACATTCTCTTCTCCCTCACCGGGCTGGTGGTCTTTTACACGTCGCTGATCGTTGCGGATGTGTATCTGTTGCATAAATACGCGGTCCGGGGCCCGGTGGACCCGCCGGCAGAGGGCTCGGTCAAGCGAGGCGGCAAAACCCCGGCCCGTGCGGCCCAGGCATAGTTGCGGCAAGGAGGGGAACACGATGTTGAGCCATGAAACGTTGGCAGTGATCTGGTTCGGTTTGTGGGCGGTTCTTTGGATGATGTATTTCACTCTGGACGGGTATACCCTGGGGGTGGGCATCCTGTACCCCTTCGTGTCCCGTTCGGAGCGGGAGGAAAAGCAGTTACAGGAGACGGTGGGGCCTTTTTGGAACGGAAACGAGGTGTGGCTGATTACCGCCGGGGGAGCGACCTTCGCCGCTTTTCCCCTCGTATATGCGATGATGTTCAGCTACTTGTACGTGCCGCTTTTCCTGATCCTGTTTGGCCTGTTTTACCGGGCGATCGGGCTTGAGTTCATGCACAAAGACCGCGGCCGGTTCTGGCGGGCGAGCTGGAAATGGGCCTTTTTCGGCGGCAGTTTGCTCGTGGTACTGTTGGTGGGCGTCGCGTTTGCGAACATGTTTTACGGGCTGGCTTTCGATGCCCACGGGAATCAGACGAACGTGTTGACCTTGTTGAACACCTACGGAATTCTGGGAGGACTCACGTTCCTGTCCCTGACGTTGGTCTCGGCGGGGTCCTGGGTGGCCCATAAAGTGAGTGGGCCCCTGGAAGGGCGCATGTTGTCTGTCGCCAACGTGGCCTGGTTTGTCGCAATTGGCCTTTACGGTCTATTTATGGTGGCCACGGCCAACCGGACCCAGGTTTTGGACAATTTCAACCGGCTGCCTTTTTTGTACGTCGTGCCCGCCCTAGCCGTGGTGGCCTTGGTCGCGGCGAAGTTCTATCTAGGGAAAGGCCGGGCGCTGGCAGGATTTTTCGCGAATTCCCTGGTGATTTTCTTGACCGGGGCCACGGGATTCATCGGCATGTTTCCGAACATGCTGATCTCGGCCACCGACCCGGCAGCCAGTGTCACCCTCTATGAGGCGGCCGCCAGTCCGCGAACTCTGACAATTATGCTGGTTGTGGCGGTAGTACTCGTTCCGGCGGTGATCACGTATCAGCTTTGGGCGTACCGGAAGTTTGCGACCAAGATCAAGCCGGAGGAAGCAAAGGGGTATCATTAACCGGACGGGGACGCGACCGGTTTGCGGGAAGTGCTGGACTACCATCGAAGGAGCCTGGCCGGTGGTTTTGGAACCCGGCCAGGTCTTTTTTTGTATCGGGACACAGGCCGGCGGGATCCCGTGGTTCTTTTTCGTCACTGTAGCGGCCCTGCAGATGGAGCCGCGGGATATAATGAACAATAGGTGCAGAGAGGGGAGGCGGTGTCAGCGTTGGCCAGAATCACCCGGGGAGAGATGGGGGCGGCTCTGCCGCTCCGGGCGGTGCGGCAACGGCCGGGGTATCACTGGTTTGTGGTGGGAACGGTGTGTATCGGTGCCTTTATGGCCGCTCTGGACGCCAGTATCATCAATATCGCCCTGCCTGTCCTCAAAAAGGAGTTCGGGGTGGACATACACATTGTCGAGTGGGTCAGTCTGATTTATCTGTTGACCCTGGGGGGGCTGATCGTGCCTTTCGGGCGGCTGGCGGACCTGTTCGGACGAAGGTGGATGTACGCCCTGGGTTTTGCCGTATTCATCGCGGGTTCCGCGATGTGCGGCCAGTTGTTTCTCGCTTTGCAAGGAGTCGTGCAGGAAATTGCAGCGCCCCTCGGTGCTATGATTGGCGCCTTTCGGGGGTCTTTTCTCATAGT
>NZ_JAILZZ010000107.1:0-3097 GCF_023512215.1 Kyrpidia sp.
CCGACATGGGACCTTCCTAGGACCGCAAAAGTTTTAAGGGCCAGCCTGGCCCGGCGGTATGTTTGGCTGGGTCTAAAAGCATTCCATTTCATGAAAACCACTTTCCCTTTCATTTTTGGGAAATCTCAAGCCAAAACTACACCACTTGACGGGACATAACCCATTACCGCTAGGCTTTCCTTAGATATAGCCGCAACAGATTGAGACAAAATGAGGCACTACTATCGAAACAAATCGGGACAAATCGAGACATTTGCCCATTGAACATCGCTTTGATGTCAGAGATGGTGGTGTGTTGCGTGCCGTACCTGACTTTCAAGCATGGCACAGATTTTGCGATCCATCCAGGTCAGGTGGAGAGGGCATTTGGGGAGGAGGGAAGAGTGGTAGCGACAACCGACAGCCTTTTAGGACAAAGGGGGAGGGAAAAACATGAGGGTTCTGCGAGGAAAAACGGCGATTATCACCGGAGCGGGAAGGGGAATTGGCAGAGCGATTGCCTTGGCCTTGGTCAGGGATGGTGCATGGGTGTGCGTCAACGACGTGCGCCGGGAATTGGCGGAGAGCGTAGTCCGGGAAATCGCGAAGGAGGGCGGTGAATCTTTTTCGTTCATCGGAGATGTAACCGACGAGGAGGCTGTTGGCTGTCTCGTTCAGGAGTGCGTTCAACAATGGGGCCATGTGGACATCTTGGTGGCCAACGCCGGAATCGCACAGGTTAAGCCTGCTCTGGAGTTGACCGTTCAGGACTGGAAGCACATGTTGGAAGTTAACGTCCTGGGAGTCGTACTGTGTAATGTAGCGGCCGCCAAACAAATGATACGTCAAGGAAGCGGTGGAAAGATTATCAATGCGTGTTCAATCGCAGGGCAACAAGGTTTTGACATGTTGAGTCATTATAGCGCATCCAAATTCGCCGTACGTGGGTGGACCCAGGCATTTGCGAAAGAAGTAGCCTCCTACGGTATCACCGTGAATGCGTACTGTCCCGGAATTGTGGATACAGATATGTGGAAACAGATCGATGAGGAATTCAGCCGAATCAACAAAAAGGCAGGGGGGGAAACCTTTCGCGAATACGCCGCACGCGCTTTGTTAGGTCGCCCGGAGACCCCCGAGGACGTCGCAAAACTCGTAAGATTCTTGGCTGGGCCTGAGGGGGATTTCATCACTGGCCAATCCATCGTGGTGGATGGAGGAATCGTATTCGTATAACGAGCAGGCTCGTGAAAATGGCATACAGATCCGGATCCGGAATAGCTAGGCGAAAAAAAGCGAGCTCTTTGAGATAGGAGGAGAACCCGTGAAAGCAGCGCGTTGGCACGGCCCCCAAGATATTCGGGTCGAAAATATAGAAGAACCAAAAACGCATCCAGGTACCGTAAAGGTCAAGGTCGAATGGGCAGGTATTTGCGGGAGCGATCTGCACGAATATCTCGGCGGACCAATTTTCATTCCGAGGGACAATCCTCATCCGTTAACAAATGAAACGGCTCCCATCGTGATGGGCCACGAATTTTCCGGCAAAGTTGTGGAAGTAGACCCAACTGTAACCTCCTTCCAAGTCGGAGACCGCGTGTGCATCGAACCGATTTACGCCTGCGGAAAATGCTTTTCTTGCCGCCGAGGACATTACAACCTGTGTGTACATTTAGGATTCCACGGCCTTTCCGGCGGCGGCGGAGGATTTTCCGAATTTACTGTAGTACCTGAGTATATGGTCCATAAGCTGCCCGACAACATGACTTTTGAACAAGGGGCGCTGGTGGAACCGGCAGCAGTGGCTCTTCACGCTGTCCGTCAGAGCCGATTGAAAGCAGGAGACAAGGTGGCGGTGTTCGGGGCAGGGCCCATTGGTCTTCTTGTAATCCAAGCGGCCAAACTGGCGGGGGCCAGCCAAATATTCGCAGTGGAAATCTCAGAGCAAAGACAAGCGTTTGCATTAAGTGTGGGGGCCGCCCACGTGATTGACCCCTCTCAAACAGATGCTGTTCAAGAGATTCAACAGGTCACTGGCGGCGGAGTGGATATCGCTTTTGAAGTGACGGGGGTCCCGGCGGTCCTGACGCAGGCGATCAACAGTACTGCACTGAACGGTGAAACGGTAATCGTTAGTATTTGGGAAAAGCCGGCCGAGATCCATCCAAATGATCTGGTGCTAGGAGAAAGGACTGTCATGGGGATTCTCGCTTATCGACACATTTTTCCTGAGGTCATTCAGTTGATTGCCAACAAGCAGTTCAAGGCAGAAGAACTGATCACGAAAAAAATCAGCTTGGACCAAATCGTGAAAGAGGGTTTCGAGGCTCTGGTTAAACAAAAAAGCCAAGTTAAGATCGTAGTTCAGCCCAACTAAATGTTTAAGAGAACGTCTGAGACGGGGGTGGATTGCATCCAGAATTGATCCCTTGTCATCATGATTACGTGGCGGGAAGGGGGTCATTCCCCCTCCCGCCGGATGCTCAATACCCCCAATCTTGGCGGATCGGGGGGCCTTTGCCTTTTCCGGCCCGGGAAACCGCCGCTCAATGAAAACGGACCCCGGGAGAACGCCGGAGCCCACTTTTCCTACTGATACAATCACCTCGGCCGGATCGGAAAAAACAACCGCCGGCAACGGCCGCGGTCGTCGACAAAATTAAGCAACACATACGGTGATGACACATTTGGATTCATTTCCAATTTCTTGTCCTCCCCAGCCCCATTGTACCGGCAATGAAGGGTTCCGGGTGTTGTATGGCGCCGTGCGGAGCCAATCGTTCTTGGACTCGAAGATCATCTTCGTGGATGACAGGTTGCCGATGAACGAACAGCGTGAAGAATTCGCCCACGAACTTGTGCACATCTGGCTCCACAGCGGATCCCAACTCGTTCTTCCGGAGCCCTGTATGCGTGCACATCAGAGCCAGGCGGACCGAACGGCCATGTATCTCTTGATCCCAACGCGATTCTTGGAAGGCGAGTTGGATCAGGTCGACTTTGAAAAGGGATTGAGACGAACAGGGCAATCTCCCGCACAACAGGGCCAACAGCGCCGTCAATCCGGCCACTGGACCACCTCCCGTCCCCTGGGAACCCGGCGCGAAAAGGCTCCGGT
>NZ_JAILZZ010000048.1:0-23204 GCF_023512215.1 Kyrpidia sp.
ACGGAGTGGTGAGTGTGCGGGATTATCATGCTTTGGGATTGATCGAGTAATGTGACTCTCGTCCCGGTGGGACTGCCGACCGCCCGGCCCGGATGGTATCATAAGGGGGGCATTGCCCGATCTGTTTGTTGGTGGAGTGGTGCGGAGGAGGGTAAGATGGGGGAGGAGCAAGCCCCGATGCATTCCGGGCTCACGGAGCGGGAAGCGGCTCAGCGGTTGCGGGTGAAAGGCTTCAACCACTTGCCCCAATCACGGCGAAAGCCCTTAAGCCGAATTGTCTTCGAAGTCGTACGGGAGCCGATGTTCTTGCCTTTCGAGGGTTAGATCGCCCGGGAACGAGGAGGACGGCCAGATGATAGGTCAAAGGGTTGGACACGCGGGGATCGTCGGCGTTACCGGGGGAACAGGTTTTGTCGGCCGGGCGCTAATTCGAGACCTGCTCCACTCCGGGTATGGCGTCATGATCGTGACTCGGGACCCGGAACGGTTTCGGCGGACCGTTCCTGCGGGTGCGGGGGTGGGGGAGGTGGAGGTCTGCGGATGGGATGTACTGATGGACCGGGCACGTCGCAAGCGGGTCGAGACCTGGGTACACTTGGCTGGTGAGCCCATCGCGGGGCGGCGTTGGTCAAAACGGCAGAAAGAGGCGATCCTCCGGAGTCGGGCGGAAAGCACCCGGCGGGTGGTGGAGGTCCTGTCCTCCGCTCAGGTCCCTGGCGGGGGCCGTCCGGTGTTGGTAAGCGCTTCGGCGGTGGGATTCTACGGGACCTCCGAGACCGCCGTGTTTACCGAAGAGGACCCAGGCGGGGATGATTTTCTCGCCACAGTGGTCAAAATGTGGGAAGAAGAAGCGCTTCGCGCCGAAAAGTTCGGCGCCCGGGTGGTCAGGGTTCGGCTCGGGGTGGTACTGGGGCGGGAGGGTGGAGCGTTGCCCCGGATGGTTTTTCCTTATCGCTTAGGAATCGGCGGGAGGATTGGCACGGGTCGGCAGTGGGTTTCCTGGGTACACCTGGCAGACGCGGTGGGGCTTTTTCGATTTGCCATCGAACGTCCTGTCCAAGGGGCGGTCAACGCGGTCAGTCCCAATCCCGTGACGATGGAAACCTTCGGGCGCACCCTGGCCCGGGTGCTGGGCCGGCCTTACCGGGTGCCGGTGCCCGGGGCGGCGTTGCGGGTCGTTTTCGGTGAGGGGGCGGACGTGTTGCTCCGGGGCCAGAGGGTGTTGCCCAAACGGGCGGAGCAGTGGGGCTATGTATTTCGGCACCCGGATCTGGAAGGGGCGCTGGCTGACATTTTCAAAGGTGGGGAACGCTGAGGGCGGGGAACGAACGACGAGGTCTTCCGAGGTGCAGGAGGCCACCATGGAGGGGAAGTGACGGGGCGACCGCTCCAGGAAACGTTTGTCTCCGCACGGGACGCATTGGGGGCGGATGGCCGAGGGGCCGGGGAAACCTTCTGGGGCCAGTGTGGGAGAGGGGGAGATGGGTTGATTCGTGTGCAGGTGGATGGGGCGCAGCCCTGGGTGTCCGGTGAGGCGCTCCGCCGACTGATGAGTCAGTTGGAAGCCGCCCAGGGTCGACTGTGGGACCCCAAAGAGGACGAGGGAAAAAAGGGGTGGTTAACCTGGCCGGAAGAGGACCATGACGGGTTGTGGCAGGAAGTGGAGGCGACGGCCACGGAGATTCGCTCCCGTGCGGATGTGGCGGTGGTGGTGGGGATCGGCGGGTCGTACCTGGGTGCCCGGGCGATGACGGCGATGCTCCGCCCGGGGTCGGAAATTTCCGGGTCCCGGGGATTTCCGGTGGTATTTGCGGGGTATCAGTTGAGCGAGGGGGAACTGTTGCGGCTGATGGACGACCTCGACGACCGGGAGCCTGCGCTCGTCGTTGTTTCAAAATCGGGATCCACCTTGGAACCCGGGGCCGTGTTTCATCTGTTGCGAACAAACTTGGAGAGGCGTTACGGCCACCAGGCCAGGGAAAGGATCTACGTGGTGACCGATCCGGAGCGGGGGGCGCTGCGAGAATACGCTGTCGAGAAGGGATATCGCCGACTACCGATACCCCCGGACATCGGGGGACGGTACTCGGTGTTGACACCGGTGGGGATGCTCCCGGCAGCGGTGGCGGGCATCGATATCCGGCGCGTTTTGACAGGAGCCCGGCGGGGATGGGAGGATTGCCGTCGTTTGGATTTGTGGGCGAATCCGGCAATCCTGTATGCCGCTGCACGACACTTGTTGTATTTGCAGGGCTGGATGGTGGAGGCGTTGGTGACTTACGAGCCCCGAATGGCTGACTTTTCCCGTTGGTGGCAACAATTGTTCGGGGAGAGCCAGGGGAAGGATGGCCGGGGGCTGTTTCCGGCGTTTCTCCATTATACGACAGATCTACACTCGATGGGGCAGTTTGTCCAGCAGGGACGGCGATTGTTGTTTGAGACGGTCCTCGACGTCGATGGGTCCTCGGCGCCCCAGCCGGCTGCCGGGGAGCCGCCGGATCCCCGGGCGGTGATTCCGGACGATGTGGACGCGGCCTCCGCTTATCTTGCCGGGAAGAGACTGGATTATCTCCAAGAGGCGGCGATGGCGGCCGTGATGGAGGCGCATCGGGAGGGCGGGGTGCCCCAGCTCTGGATTGAAGCGAAAGGGCCGGGGGAGGAATTGGTCGGCGAATTAGTCTTTTTCTTCGAGGCGGCCTGCGCCCTGGGCGGCTATCTGCTCGGGGTGGATCCCTATGACCAACCCGGAGTGGAGGCATACAAACGCAAGTTGAAAGCTCGTTTGTTGAGCGGGCCGGTTGCCGGAGCCTAGAAGAGCCAAAAAATCCTCCAGATGGGCAATGCCGAAGCAGTGAAGAAAAAAGGTGCCAACCTCGCCACGAACTGTGGTTGGTGTAAGATGCTGTTCTGTGATTGGAGCCGGATTCCGGGCGTATTGTGTCGTTTTAGGTGCATATCCGCCATGAATGGCGATTTTCGGGGAGGACATGACGATCCTGACGAGCCGAGCAGTTGACATGGAGACTCTGGAATCGATACAATGAAAACTGCCCGTTGCGGCTGCTGGTCCTGGTTGTTGACCCGGGACGGACTTAGCGAGAGTTGTCCCCGCTTATCTCATGGCCGCTGTCCCGCGGAGTGATGGCCGAGTAGGTCGAAGGCGCTCGCCTGCTAAGCGAGTATACGGCGACGAGCCGTATCGACGGTTCGAATCCGTCTCACTCCGCCATTCGCGGGTGTAGCTCAATGGTAGAGCCCCAGCCTTCCAAGCTGGTTACGTGGGTTCGATTCCCATCACCCGCTCCATGTCGTGGACAATGTAATTTTATCGAAACAATGGATCCCTGAAGAGGGATCCATTTTACTACATGGCCTGTATCGGTGGGATCCCGGCTGAAAGAATCAAGGGTTTTTGCGGCTCAGCGGGTGGAGGGTCACCGTTACCCGGACGGCGTATTCCCGGCCACAGTTCGGGCAGCGCCAGAGGCCGACAGGTTCGGGGTCGTACATCCCCACCTCCAGGTCTTCCGGAACTTCATAATAGTCGTGGCGTTGACAGGTCGGGCACACGACGAAAATCTCCATAATCCGGTCCCCCCCTGAGAACAAAAGCCGCATTTCTGCGGCTTCTTGCGATCGATAAAATCGGAGTCCCCCGGCCCGAAGAGACGGGGAAAGGCGCCATGGTTATCGAGCCGGGGGTGGACGCCGAGGTCAGTTGTCCTCCTCAACAGCTGCTTCATACGCCTGGACGACCCGGTCCCATTCCGCATCGTCTTCAATGTCCACTAAATATTCTTCGCCATCTGCGTCGGTGTCGATGCGGAGGACGACGCCGTCTCCTTCGGGTTCATCTTCGGGCACGAGAACGGCGTATTCCTTACCGCCAACTTCAATCACGTCGACGATCCGAAATTCCCGCTCGTTTCCATTCTCGTCCTCCAGGAGAACGGTTTCGTCATGATCGTGGTCGTGGTGTTCGTCGTGAACATGGTTGTCATGAGGCACGGATGCCATCGACTCCTCTCGGGGAATTCGACTCATCATAGCATGTTTTTCCGTTCCTCGGCAACCTTAATCACAACCGCAATCGCGTGGGCCGGGTGGAGGTTCAGGAGGATCCTGCATGGCGGACAGGATGGTCCGGGTCACCTCTTTCAAAAGGTCGTTCACCTGTTGCTGGGCATTCTTGAACGCTACGACCTCGGGGATGGCATCAAGGGCTTTCAGAATCTCCTCGATGCTTTCCTCAAGGGGCCGCAAATGCTCCCCGGAGCCGTAAGCCCTGAGGCGGTCCAGTTGTTCTTGTTGTTCCCGGAGTTCCCTCATGAGTGCCTGGGCTTCGGCGTTCTCGCCCAGGGCTTTCTCCGCCAGGCGGTACGCTTCGATTTCCGAAGAGTCGGCGATGAGCAGTCCCAGTTCGTAGGCTTGTGCCCATAATTCGTTCACGTCTAAAGCCAAGATCGTTCCCCCTTGACTGGGCTTTCGGACCCGGATAGCCGTCTGGACGGTCTGGGCGTCCGGCGTGTTGGCCCAGGATCATCGTATCGTTTCGATTGTATTCGGAGTGGATATCGGGTGCAAGGCGGATGGGATTGAGTGAAGGAACAATTTGATGACGTCGACGGAACGTAGAAATCCGGGAAAAGTGTTGGCTTGACTTGACGGGGACATTGGATTGTTTTTATGCTTAGGGGGAAGGGTACTGGAAAAGGAGGCGGATTCGTTATGCTCGGGGTGGTGGCCGCGGCGGCTGCGATTGTGGCGTTATTGTTTATGTGCGCGTCTTTGACGAAAGAGAACACCGAAGAAGCGGTGCGCAAGCAGTATCTGTCTTGGAAACGTTGACGGCGGTCGGCAGGGGGAAGCCCTGCCGCTGCCGTTTTCACACGTACGGGGATTCGGGGGGAGACGAAGGTGGTGTTTACGTTCACCAAGGCCCGGCCGTACGCATTTTTTTACGGGGAGGCCCACCTGGTGCTCTGGCAGTTCGACCGGGATGGGCGGAGGGACCTTTACGTCTTGCACGAAGGGGATGACGGCGGGGCCACTGTCCTCGAGTATCCGGGCGAGACATTCACGGAGAGGGTTTTGGCGGAGGTTGGGGATGTCTTTTTTGTGTCGGTGCACGAGGAGGACGAGGTGGCGGAGGCGGCTCTGGGTGCCCTGTTTGAACACCGGGGAAGGCGCTACGGAGCTTATTACGATCGCAAGGCCGAGACCAACCCGATGATCTGGTTTTTCCGGCTGGAAGGCGAACCGGGTGAGGTGGCGGTGGAGCCTCTGAACGGCCAGGAGCACCGGGAGATTTCCGAAGTGTTCGTCAAGCGGTATGGTCATCTGCTCGACATCCGCCAGGAGGGTTCCGAAATGGGGGAAGAGGGGGAATAGGCCGTCTCTGAGGGCGGTTCGCACAAAAAACGCCGGGTTTGACCCGGCGATGGGTTACTGTTCCAGCTGGGCAAGGCTTTGCGCGAGGCGAAGAAAGGCTCCCCGGTCCCGGCGTTCCAGCGCTTCATCGATCTGGCGCATCAACTCATCCCGTTTCTGAACGCGTTCCTCCACTTCGCGAATGACTTCCGTCACCGCGGCGGGGAATTGGATTTCGGGCAGGTTGATAAACACGTACAAAGTTTGTTCGCCTTCAAAGAATCGCTGCAAAGACGTCAGGATCTCGGGAGGCTGACTCAGCTTGGTGATCCGTCCGTCGATTGGCAGCCGGGCGATCATGCCGTGGCGACCGATGATGATGAGCGGTACGTGCTCCAGGATGATCGAGGTCATCTCGAGTTGCTGATGGTGCTGGGAGAGCAGTTCAATGACCGGACCGGCCCCGGGGGGGAGGATGCGGTTTTTCAATGCAAGCAGATGCTCCTTGGCCACCATTGCTCCACCCTCCTTACGGATCATCCGACGAGCAGATAACTCGTTCTTATGTATCATCATACGCAGAATGGGGCGGACGGACAACCCAAATTTCGCGAAGGATCCGGCATATCCGGTTGAAAATCCGAGCCGTAAAGGCATGAACGGAGGGATTCTCCATTGGAGTGGTTTGACCTCCCGCTGTTTCCGTTACACACCGTGCTCTTCCCCCGCCAGACTCTGGCTTTGCACGTGTTTGAACGGCGATACCGCACGATGATCGAGTGGTGTCTGATGCAAAGGGTGCCTTTTGGCGTGACCTTAATTCAAAGCGGGGATGAGGTCGGCGATGAGGCGGTGCCCCATCGGGTAGGCACAACGGCCTGGATTCAGGAGGTCACTCAATTCGCGGACGGGAGAATGTCGGTCAAGGTGATCGGCCGCCAACGGTTCCGTGTTCTTTATAGCGCTTATGACGGCCCCTGTCTTACCGCCCGGGTACAACCCCTCTACGATGTGGAAGAGCCGTTTCGGGAGATTGAGGCGTTGGTCGCCCGGGTAAGGGCGCAGTTTCACCATTATAACGCTGCCCGCCGACCCCAGAATCAGACCTCTTGGCACATCCCCCGGGATCCTGCCCGGCTGACCTGGCTGGTGGCTGGAACCTTGGAGCTGGACATCATGGAACGGCAGCGACTCCTCGCCTCGGGTAGGGCCAGTGAACGGCTGCTCATCCTCTCCTCGTGGCTCGAACAAGCCTTGCATCAGACGAGTCGATCGGAGCCGGGGGGAGGTCGCTGTGGGTAAGGGAGCAAAGGGCTGGGAGTGGTATCCGTTGCAGGAGTTGGACCGGATTGCGGAGTCCGCCAGGCGGGAAGTGACAGAGTTCGGCCCGCTGCTCCATCGAGAGCGGGAGGTCTGTCAAGCGACAGGCTGTCCCGAAGAGTTGATTGACCGTTTACTTGAAGCGGCGTCGGGGTATTATCAGGCAGTAGGAAGACTGGTCTGTGCCGGTTTGGTGAAGCGATTTACAAGCGAATTTCCCGATGATACCATGAGGACGGAATCTGACGATCGCGGAGAAAGGGCGTGAGGCGATGAAAAAGGCACTGCTGATCACCGATGTACAAGAGGATTTTTTGGGGAACACCCTGGATTACATTGAGACCCTATGCCAAAAGTACCTGGATGAACATGGCCACGAATATGATCTCATTATTCTCACTCACTGGGTGCACGAAGATAACCGAGGCGAGGATACGCTGTTGTTGCACCACGACAAGGCGGTGGTGGTGGAGAAAACGACGTACTCGGCCCTGAACCCCGAGGTGCGGGACCACCTGGAGAAAGCTCGAATCGAAGAGGTTCACCTGGCCGGAGTGGATTCTGAGACCACAATTCTGGCCACGATGTTTGCCCTCACGGACGCCGGTTACAAGGTGAAGATCCTGCAGCGGCTGTGCGGGTCGTATTTTACCCACGGTTCCAACACCATGGCGATGAAAGTCATGGGGCAGGTTCTCGGTCATGAGAATATCCTAAACGTGGGCGGGGACCGGGTCTGGATGTGAGGATCTGTCCCGCTTAGGCCACCCGCCTTGCGAGTGGGGAGAGCATAAACCCTTTGCCGACATCGCACAATAAGCGAAAAGCGGCGAAGGGGATGGAACATGTCCTGGATATACTGGGCAGGACTGTATGAGAGCAAGTTCGAAGCCTACTGCGCCGTCATGTGGGTGGAAGGGGATAAACGGATTCATGGACCCACCCCCCCAAAGGAAGTGGAGTTGTACCGGACCAGCCGGGGGAAATTCGGGGTCCGGTTTCGGTAGGGCTGACCGGTTGCCGTCAGTCTGTTCGAGGTATGGGCCCGGGTCAGGCTTGAACGAGCGCCCCTGGTCAAAGGATACTGGGGCGCTTTTTTCTTTGACCATTTTTGACCTTTGGAGTTCGATATGGCATAATGGGGATAAAGGTGGATGAAGGAGGGGAAAGTATGTATTTTGTACCGATTGTGGTGGAACAGACAAGTCGCGGGGAACGATCGTACGATATTTATTCACGTCTTCTGAAAGACCGGATTATTTTTCTCGGGACGCCCATCGATGACCAGGTGGCGAACTCGGTGATCGCCCAACTGCTTTTCTTGGCGGCCGAGGATCCGGAAAAGGACGTGTCGCTGTACATTAACAGCCCCGGGGGATCGGTGACGGCAGGGATGGCGATCCTCGATACGATGCAGTACATCCGTCCGGATGTGGCGACCATCTGTGTGGGGATGGCGGCGAGCATGGCAGCGGTGCTATTGGCAGCTGGAGCGAAGGGAAAACGGCGGGCTCTGCCCAACAGCGAAATCATGATTCACCAACCCTTGGGCGGGGTCCAAGGACAGGCGGTGGACATCAAGATCCATGCGGATCGAATTCTGCGGGTGCGGGAAAAGTTAAACCGAATTCTCAGTGAGAGGACCGGTCAGCCCCTGTCCCGGATTGAGGAGGATACCGATCGCGATCGGTTTATGTCGGCGGATGAAGCGAAGGAATACGGCCTGATCGACGACGTGATCCGACAGTGAGCCAGGTGTCGGATCCAAAGCCCCGGCAACCCGGTGCTTCTTCGGGGCAGGTCCCCTTAAAAGAGCGATTGGCCGAGCGGATTCGCCAGAAAGGGCCTATGACCGCTTTCACTTTCATGGAGTGGGCGCTGTACGACCCGGCGGGCGGTTATTACATGAGAGAACATGATGTGTTTGGGCGGGCTGGGGACTTTTACACCGCCCCGGATGTTCACCCGGTTTACGGAAAGACCATCGCGGCTTGGGCGGCGCAGCGCGCCCGCCAGTACGGGTGGCCGGACGTACGAATCGTGGAGTTTGGCGCCGGGACCGGACGGCTGGCGGAGCAGATTTTCGCCGCGTGGCCGGAGGTAGGGGTTGGGAGTGTCCGGTATTCCATCGTGGAGATCTCCCCGGCCTGGAGAAAGCACCAGGCCCGCCGATTGGAGAACTACGGGGCGGCGGTGGATTGGCCCGAGAAGATGCCGAGGTTGGACCGGGGTATAGTGATCGCCCACGAGCTTTTGGATGCGATGCCGGCCCACTTGTTACGGCAGGGCCCGGAGGGGCTGGAGGAGGCCTGGGTGGATCTAGGACCGGACGGTCGGTGGCTTCGAAAGTACGGCCCGGCTTCGCCTGAGGGGCGCCGGGCCTTTGAAGAATGGCGCCCGCGGGTACCTCCCGAGTGCGGGTTCGAGGTGGCCCCCGGTGCCACGGCCTGGATTCGTCGCGTGTTTAAACAGCTGAGGGAAGGGCTGGTCCTCATTGTCGATTATGGGGATGACGAGGATCGCCTGTATGGACCGCATCGTCCCCACGGTACCCTGCGGGCATTTTTTCAGCACCGGTGTCTCGATCGGTGGTGGGACGAGCCGGGGGAGAGGGATATCACGGCGGATGTGAATTTCACGGTCTTACGGCGGGTCGCCCAGGCAGTGGGCGGAGAAGTGGTTTTTGAAGGGTCCTTGGGCGAGTTTCTGTGGGATGCGGGAATTGCCCGGGAATTGTCCGATTGCCCAGCGGACCAGCCCTTTGATCCTCGGGCCCGGCGGAATCGCGCGATCAAACAACTCCTTCTCCCCGGGGGTCTCGGTGAAGCGTTTCGGGTGTTGGAGATCCGTAAAGGGGTCGATGCGGAATGCTGAAGAAATTATCCATCGCTCTTGTGCTGGCCGGCGCCTTGTTTCTGATCATGGGGCTGGCGTTTATCCTCCGGGGGGCGCAACCGTAATCACAGGCTCTGGACTTTGATGGGTTTTCCCGATGTTCGCGGAAATGTGACATACTTTTTCAAGGGTCATGAAAAACAGTATAGAACAATCGGGTGAAACCATGTACAATGGAAGGGAGGAATCTGCGGGTAGGGAGGCAGGTCGATGGCAATTCGAGTCGGCATCAACGGATTTGGACGAATCGGCCGGATGGTTTTGCGGGCGGCACTGCGATTTAGCGATGTGGATATCGTGGCCGTCAACGCCACAGCGGACGCGGCAACATTGGCACACTTGGTGAAGTACGACTCGGTCCACGGTTTATTCCGCGGAGACGTGGAGGCCGGGGACGGTTGCCTGTGGGTGAACGGCCGGGAGATCCGGCTGCTGAGCGATCGGGATCCACTGCAGCTACCCTGGGGGGATCTCGGCGTCGACATCGTCATCGAGGCGACGGGGAAATTTCGGGATCGGGATGGAGCCAGTAAACATTTGCAGCAGGGCGCGAAAAAAGTGGTCATTACCGCCCCTGGGAAAAACGAAGATGTCACCATCGTCATGGGTGTCAACGAAGATGTGTATGATCCTTCCCGGCATCACATCCTTTCGGCGGCCTCCTGTACGACGAACTGCCTGGCTCCGGTGGCCAAGGTGATTCACGATCGGTTTGGCATTGTTCAGGGCATGATGACGACGGTTCACGCTTATACCAATGACCAGCGGAATTTGGATAATCCCCACAAAGATCTGCGCCGGGCCCGGGCGTGTGGGCAGTCGATCATTCCCACCACCACCGGAGCGGCGAAAACGGTGGGCAAGGTATTGCCGGAGTTAGCGGGTAAGCTGGACGGGATCTCCCTCCGGGTGCCTACTCCAGACGTATCCATCGTGGACTTGGTGGCAACCTTGGAAGAGCCGGCCACGGTGGAGGAGGTCAACCGGGCGTTGCGGGAGGCCTCCCTCGGTCAGATGCGTGGGGTGCTCGATTACACGGAGGAGCCCCTGGTTTCCATCGATTTTGTCGGACGCAGCGCATCGGCCATCGTGGATGGACTCTCCACAATGCAGGTGGGAGACCGGATGATCAAGGTCATGGCCTGGTACGATAACGAATGGGGGTACTCCTGCCGGGTGGTGGATCTGGTTCGCTACATTGGGCGGCATGGGTTGGAGCGTCAAACGCCCGGGGAGGCCGTGGTGGGCGCGTTCGGCGGCTGATCCCGGATCGCTCCGGGTCCTGAGAACAAAGAGCCCTGGACAGCGGTTGTACCGTTGACCGGGGCTTTTTTATAATGGTAAACGAACCGCCAGCGGTGGGAGGTGAAGCGGTTGATCTATCTAGACAACAGTGCGACCACGCGGCCGCTTCCGGAAGTGGTGGAGGCGGCAACGGCTGCACTGCGGGAGCAATACGGCAATCCTTCTTCGGCGCATCGCCTGGGGTTGGCGGCGGAGGACGTGATAGAGGACGCCCGGGCGGATGTGGCCCGGTTGCTCGGCGTCAAAGCGAAGGAGATCGTATTCACCTCCGGGGGCACCGAGGCGATTAACGCCGCCCTGGTGGGGACGGCCCTGGCACACCGGGGACGGGGCAAGCACATCGTGACCACGGCGGTGGAGCACGCCGCCGTTCTGGAAACCTGCGGTTTCCTGGAGCAGGTCGGTTTCGAGGTCACCCGGGTCCCTCCGGAACCAAACGGAGTGGTGGATGCCCGGGCGGTGCTTGGGGCGTTGCGGGAAGACACGATCCTGGTCTCGGTGATGCACGTCAACAACGAGACGGGAGCGATTCAGCCGGTACAGACCCTGGGCCAACAGCTCAAGCGCTTGCCCAAGGTCATTTTTCATATTGACGCGGTCCAGTCCTTTGGCAAATTGGCCGTACCCTTGACCGGAGTCGACTTGATCTCTCTCAGCGCCCATAAAATCCACGGTCCCAAAGGAGCAGGAGCGCTGTATATCCGGGAAGGCCTGAAATGCGAGCCGCTGCTTCACGGTGGGGGCCAAGAGGCGGGGCGGCGCTCGGGAACCCCGGGGGTGCCGGCTATCGCCGGAATGGGGGCGGCCTGCCGGTGGTGGCTGGCCCACGGTCAGGAAGCCGTCAGGCAGTTGTCGGAGATTCATGCGGCTTTTATCGAGGTGTTGCGGCAAAAGGTGCCCGGACACAGGCTGAATTCACCCCCAGACGGGGCGCCTCATATCGTGAACCTGTCTTTCCCCGGCTTTAAAGGAGAAGTTTTGGTGCACGCTTTAGAGGAACGGGGGGTTTACGTGTCCACCGCTTCAGCCTGTTCCTCCAGATCGGCGAAGGGCAGTCACGTTCTCCGGGCGATGGGGGTGGCGCCGGAGGTGAACGAAGGGGCGCTGAGATTCAGTTTTAGCCCTTTCAACACTGTGGCCGAAATGGAGGAGGCCGGGGTGGCCTTGGCCGAGGTGGTGAAAGAACTGCGGCCGATGATGCGGAGGTAGGCGGGATGTATCGATTATTGCTGGTGCGGGAAGGCGAGGCGGCGCTTAAGGGAAAGAACCGGTCCTCTTTTGAGCGCCGTTTGTTGGACAATATAACAATGGCTTTGCGGCCCTTCACGGAGGCGCGAGTGTACCGGTCGGACGGGAGGGTGTTGGTGGACGTGGGAGGACATCCCTGGGAAGAGATCGCCCAGGCCGTATCCCGGGTTTTCGGAGTGGTCTCCCTCAGTCCGGTGCGGGTGGCGGGGCACGACCTAGAGGACATCGAAAACGCCGCCGTGGACCTGATGGAGCAGGTGGTGAAAAAGGCTGAAGCCGGTGGGGGCAGCGCGAATCAACCGTTGACATTCAAAGTGGAGGCCAGGAGGGCGTTCAAAGGCTATCCCTTGACCTCGCCGGACATTAGCCGCCGGCTGGGAGGCGCGGTGCTTGCCCGGGTTCCCGGGTTGCGGGTGGATGTCCACGAGCCCCAGGTGGAACTGGCTGTGGAGGTTCGGCCGGAGGAGGTGTACCTGTTCGCCGAGAGGATTCCCGGGCCGGGGGGACTCCCGGTGGGGGTGAGCGGACGGGCGATGCTCCTGTTGTCAGGGGGTATCGACAGCCCGGTGGCGGGCTGGATGACGATGAAACGGGGCGTTCAGGTGGAGGCGGTCCATTTTGATAGTTATCCTTTCACCAGTGAACGGTCCCGGAGAAAGGTGGAGCAGCTGGCTGACATCCTGGGGCCTTTTGAGGGCGGGATGACCTTGCATGTGGTTCATTTTACCGACGTTCAAAAGGCCATCCGGATGCACTGCCCCGAACCCTTCTACGTGACGATCATGCGGCGGATGATGGTGCGGATCGCCGAGCGCATTGCCGCCCGGCGACGGGCTTTGGCCTTGGTGACCGGGGAAAGCCTCGGCCAGGTGGCGAGCCAGACCCTGGAGAGCATGGTGGCGATCAACGAAGTCGCGACCCTTCCCATTCTGCGGCCGCTGGTGGCCTGGGATAAAGTGGAGATCATCCGCCTCGCCCGCAGCATCGGGACATACGAGACCTCGATTCAACCGTACGAGGATTGTTGCACGATTTTTACGCCGCGAAACCCGAGCACCCGGCCCCGGTTGGACCAGGTTCACCGGGCGGAGGAGAAGCTCGACGTCGAAGCGTTGACGCGCGATGCGGCAGATCGCGTAGAGTCAGCAACCTTTGGGAGGAACTGGTCGCCGGCGGGCTCCATGGACGGGGCATACTAGAGTTGACCCACCATCAAAAGGAGGGGTCTTCATGGGAGCAGCAAGGCGATGGATGCGCACCCTGTCCACGGTGCTGGGGATCATCGGCGGGATCATGACTGTCCGCTCGGCCTTACTGCGCCGGCGGCAAAATCCGGCCCAGGCGTGGATCGGACGCCTGAGGCGGCGGGTCATGTAGAGGTTCGGGGGATTGCGAGGGCGGGTCTGCAGACCCGCCTTCTTTGGAGGTGCGAGGTTTAAGAATTCGGAAGGAGGGGTATACCGGGGATAGATCACGGAATATGGGGGATTCTGCATGAAAACGATGCGACAGGATGCCTGGACGGCGGAAGACGATACCCGCCTGGCGGAAATCGTGCTGCGGCACATCCGGGAAGGGAGTACTCAACTCGCCGCCTTTGAAGAAGCGGCGGAACTGTTAAATCGGACGGCGGCGGCTTGTGGATACCGCTGGAATGCTTGTATACGAAAACATTGTCAGCCGGCGATCGACGTGGCGAAAAGGCAGCGCAAAGCCCGGGGGGTTCCCTGGCGCCGGGGGGCGGATTGGGAACGGGCCCGGGAAGGGAGTGAAGCCCAGCCTTCTTTATCGTGGGGGGGCGTCATTCGTTTTCTGCGCCAGTATAAGCAAGAGTACCAGGGGCTGTACGTCCGGGTGAAACAGTTGGAGCGGGACCTTGAGCGCGCCCGGGAGGAATTGGCCGTCTTGCGGGAAGAGCGGGAAGAGTTGGCAGAAACCTGTGAGCGCTGGAAACAGCGGTACGAAAGTTTGTCCGACGATTACCGGACGATGCTTGGCATCATGGACCGGGCGGAGCGAAATGTCCGGGCGACAGAAGTGTGTCTGCGCCGGGTGGTGGGGGAGACGGAATCGTCCGATTGACATCGGCATGAGTCGGCCTGAATCCTTGCTCTTGGGCAATGCAGACATCTTATTGTATACTGGAGCCCAGGAGAACAAGACCGGGAGGGGGGCCGTCATGCAAGAGATTCGTCCATTCTCGAAGCTCCTCGTCGCCAACCGCGGAGAGATCGCCATCCGCGTCCTTCGGGCGGCGACAGAGCTTGGCATTCATACGGTCGCGATTTATTCCAAGGAAGACAGCCTGGCACTGCATCGCTATAAGGCGGACGAGGCCTACCTCATCGGGGAAGGCAAGGGGCCCGTGGAGGCATACCTCGACATCGAAGGCATCATCGCCTTGGCGAAGCGGTTAGAGGTCGACGCCATCCACCCGGGTTATGGATTTTTAGCCGAGAATGCCCGTTTCGCCGCTCGTTGCGAAGAAGAGGGCATTGCGTTTATCGGGCCGCGGCCTCAGCATCTGGAAGCTTTCGGGGATAAGGTGACGGCCCGCCAGATGGCGGTGGACGCGGGACTGCCGGTGATTCCCGGCACCCCGGAACCTGTGCGCCAACTCCAGGACGCCCTGCGATTCGCCCGGGAGCACGGCTTTCCTTTGATTGTGAAGGCTGCTGCCGGGGGCGGCGGCCGGGGCATGCGGGTGGTGCGCCACAAGGAAGATCTGGAAGAGGCCCTGAGCCTGGCCCGTTCAGAAGCGGAAAAGTCTTTCGGGGACGGCACGGTGTATCTTGAAAAATTCCTGGAGCACCCGAAACACATCGAGGTGCAGATCCTGGGGGACCGGCACGGCAATCTGGTGCACTTATTCGAGCGGGATTGCTCGATCCAGCGCCGTCACCAAAAGGTGGTGGAAATCGCCCCGGCCCTGACGTTGACCGAGCCCCAGCGCCAGGCGATTTGCGACGCGGCCCTCCGGCTGATGCGCCGGGCGGGGTACGTCGGCGCCGGAACGGTGGAATTCCTGGTGGCCCCGGACGGGTCGTTCTATTTTATCGAAGTGAATCCGAGGATCCAGGTGGAGCACACGATCACCGAACTGATCACCGGCGTGGATTTGGTGCAGGCTCAAATCCTCATCGCCCAAGGGTACCGCTTAGATGACCCGGCCATCGGCATCCAGAGTCAGGAGTCGATCCACCGCCGGGGATATGCGATCCAATGCCGGGTGACCACTGAAGATCCGGACAATCATTTTGTCCCCGATACGGGCAAAATCCTCGCGTACCGCAGTGCGGCGGGGTTCGGGATCCGCCTGGACAGCGGCAACGGCTACGCCGGGGCGGTGATTCAACCATATTACGATTCCCTGCTGGTCAAAATCTCCGCCTGGGCCCTGACGTTCGAAAGCGCGGCCCACAAGATGCTGCGTTCCCTTCGGGAGTTTCGCATCCGGGGGGTCAAGACGAACATCCCCTTTCTCGAAAATGTCGTCCAGCATCCGGATTTTCTCGCCGGGCGGTGCGATACCTCGTTCATCGACGGACATCCGGAGCTGTTCCGGACGGCGAAAAAACGGGACAGGGGGACCAAATTACTGCAGTTTATCGGGCGGACCACGGTGAACGGCCACCCCGGCATCAAAAAACCTGAGAAAAAACCGCGGTTTCGGCAGGCTTTGGTTCCGGATTTTCCCGATGTGGCCCCAAGTGAAGCCAAGGGGATCCTGGACCGGGAGGGGCCCGAGGCCCTGGCTCGCTGGGTGATGGAGCAAAAGCCCCTTTTGGTGACCGACACGACGTTCCGGGATGCCCATCAGTCCCTTTTGGCGACCCGGGTGCGGACCCAGGATTTGCTCCGGGTGGCGGAGGCGACGGCTAAGGGGCTTCCCCAGCTTTTTTCGTGGGAGATGTGGGGCGGCGCCACCTTCGATGTGGCGATGCGATTCTTGAAGGAGTGCCCTTGGGAGCGCCTTGCCCGGATGCGGGAGGCGGCTCCGAACGTTCTTTTTCAGATGCTATTTCGCGGTGCCAACGCCGTGGGATACACAAACTATCCTGACAACGTAATCACCGCCTTTGTGCGGGAGGCTGCCCGATCGGGAATCGACGTGTTCCGGATTTTTGACAGCCTGAACTGGCTGCCCGGGATGGAGTTGGCGATCGATGCGGTGCGTCGGGAGGGGAAGGTGGCCGAGGCGGCGCTGTGTTATACCGGGGATATCCTCGATCCGAAACGGGACAAGTATACGCTGAAGTATTATGTAAACCTAGCGAAAAACCTTGAGCGGGCCGGGGCGAATATACTGGGGATCAAAGACATGGCCGGGCTGCTCAAACCTTATGCCGCAGAAGTCTTGATCCGGGCGCTAAAGGAAGAGATCGGCATACCGATTCACCTTCATACCCACGATACGAGCGGCAATGGCGTGGCCATGCTCCTGAAGGCCGCAGAGGCCGGGGTGGATATTGTGGATACGGCGATCAACAGCGTGAGCGGTCTGACCTCTCAACCCAGTATGGGGGCGGTGGTGGCGGCCCTGCGTTTTCAGGAGCGGGACACGGGCATCGATCTCGGGGCGGTGGACCGCTTAAGCCACTACTGGGAAGTGGTGCGGTGCTATTATGAGCCCTTTGAGAGCGGGCTTCGGGCGCCTTCCACAGATGTCTATTATCATGAAATGCCCGGTGGACAGTTTACGAATCTCCGCCAGCAGGCCGAAGCGGTGGGGCTTGGCACCCGTTGGGATGAGGTGGTGCGGGCGTACCGGGCGGTGAACGATATGTTCGGGGATATCGTCAAGGTGACACCCTCGTCCAAAGTGGTGGGGGATCTCGCCCTGTTTATGGTTCAAAATGGCTGGTCCCCGGAGGATGTGATCACCCGAGGGGAGACGGTGGATTTTCCCCAGTCGGTGGTGGAGTTTTTCCGGGGGTACATCGGCCAACCGCCGGGAGGTTTTCCGCCGGAGCTCCAGAAGGTGGTTCTCAAAGGCAAGGAACCGATCACCTGCCGGCCGGGGGAGCTCTTGGAACCTTTTGATTTTGCGGCGGCGAGGCGGCATCTGGAGGAGAAGTTTGGACGGGCCTTTTCGGATCGGGACCTGCTGTCTTATGCGCTGTATCCCCAGGTGTTTGAGGAGTTTGTGAGGCACAGGGAGGAATTCGGAGATGTGTCGGTACTGGACACCCCGACATTCTTCTACGGTCTGCGCCTGGGGGAGGAGATCACCGTCGATATCGAGCCGGGGAAGACGCTGATGGTGCAGCTGACCTCGGTAGGGGAACTTCGGCCGGACGGCACGCGGGTGGTTTATTTTGAACTCAACGGCACGCCCCGGGAAGTGACGGTGCGGGACGAAAGTGCCCAAGTGCTCGTCCAAGAGCGGCGGAAGGCCAACCCCGCAGTGCCCGGGGAGATCGGGGCCACGATGCCCGGCAAAGTGAGCAAAATCATGGTCGAACCCGGGGATGAGGTCCGGCGGGGCGAGCTCCTCATGGTGACCGAGGCGATGAAGATGGAAACGGCGCTCCAGGCTCCTTTTGACGGAGTGGTGAGGGAGGTGCTGGTGAAGGAATTGGATTCTGTGGAGGCGGGGGATTTGCTGCTGGTGATGGAGAAGGTGGCCGGGCGGTAAGAGCGGAGGCTGGCGGCCTCGGTGCGGCGGGGCGATCTTCACGTGGCGAGCAGGAACGATGGAGCCGGCCGGGGGAGGAGGAGCCCCGCGCGAACCGCCGGGCGGCGACACGGCCGACGGATGGCTCTGTGGATCAAAAACCGGCGCGCGGCCCAAGTTCATCGGGACAGATGTCGGTGGTAGTGGCCCCTGAATATCCTGGTTAGCGGACGCAAACCTAGGGGAAAGGGGCTGCGTGGGGTTGTTTGCGAGCACCTTTGATTTGGATTGGGACCTGTTGTGGCAGGATGGCTTTAAGAAAGTGAAAGAAGTGCACGACGACGATCTCGATCGGATGGAGCGGTACCTGCGGGTGTTGGACCGGATGCACGAGATGATGATGCGCCGGGAGCAGCTTTTGATGATGATGCATTATCGCCAGGTCATGATCCGTTATAACGAGATGGCGATCACGCACATGATGCACGGCCACCATCCGTATCATCACAAGGCGATGGCCATCGCCCAGGCGCATCATCATTATTGAGCGTGATGAAGTTGCGGAGTGTGTTTTTCGGTGCGCCCCGCCGGGGGCGGGCCGACCAGGCGGCCTTTGGGCCGCTTTTTTGGTGCGGCGTGCTCAGAAAGCACGAGCTATCTAAGTCGATAAAAGCCCTATGAAGGTCCTCGGAAACATCGCTGCCGCCCACCTCCAAGATCTCGGTCAGACCCACGGTGTCCGCCGTAATGTTCTTGATCGTTAAGCTCGTGATCGTGTTTCCTCACCCCTTTACATGTGTTCCAAAGGAGGCAATCGGTTCCCACCATTGTCTGCCCAGATCAATGTTAGTTCCCAATACGTAAATTGAAAGTTTCCGAGGTTCACCTGGATGGTCTCACCCGATGCCGAAGTCCTCGCCAGTCCTTAAATTCCCGAATGCCGCAATGCTTGTTTTTTTGCGGAATGGAAGATTCAGGATATATTTTAAACCGGTTTTAATGTTCATTCTTTACAATGATAAGGCCAAGTCTGTAGGTCTACGTGCCCAGGTCAGCGGACAGGGGGAGTTATGATAAAAGGTTGGATGGGGATGGTGAGACGTTCGGCCGTTCTCGTTTTGATCTCGCTGATCGTGAGTGCGGCCGGATGGCCGCCTGTGACTGCATCGGTCGACGGACCGGCGTGGATGAGCGGAATCGGAAACTAGGGGGATTCCTGTGTCGCCCTGTGGAACATGACCAAGACCCATACCAATTTTTTCGCGGGCGTGTGCTTCGCCGTGTTCCTTTGCTTCGGGTGGAACCCGGTCGCTCGGGCGGACGAGCCCGTCGCGGTTCGAGGCACCGTTGATTTCTCTTCCTGGGATTGGATCCGGCAGGGCACGGATCATCGGAATGGAAAAGGAGTTCTGGGCATGAACGAGGAACACAAGGTGCTGGTTGTGGATGATGACGGAGAACTCCGCGAATTGGTGGAACTGTATCTGCGAAGCCACGGGTATCGGACGGCGTCGGCGGAAAACGGCAGGCGGGCGTTGGAGCTGTTGTGTCGAGAACAGCCCGACCTTCTGATCCTGGACGTGTTGCTTCCGGATATGAACGGCGTGGAATTGTGCCGGATGATCCGCCGAAGCTCCGACGTGCCGGTGCTCTTCTTGAGCTGGAAGGGAACACCGGGCGATATTGTGGCCGGGCTGGAGGAGGGCGGGGACGATTATTTGACGAAGCCCTTCGACCCCATGGTTTTGGTGGCACGGGTCAAGGCCCGGTTGCGGCGGCCGGGGAGCGCGCTTTACCGGGGGGCGGGGATGGGAAGCGTTCGATTTGGAGATGTCGAAGTCAACTTCCGCTCTTTGGAGGTTCGGGTGGCCGGCAAGCGGGTGGATCTGTTTGCCAAAGAACGGCAACTGTTGTTTTTCCTTCTTCAACATCCCGATCAGGTCTTCAGCGCGACCCGGCTGCACGAACAGGTGTGGGGGTGGGACGCCGCCAGCGATGAGCGGACCGTGATGGTGCATATCAGCAATTTGCGCAAGAAAATCGAACCGGATCCGGTGTGCCCGCGATATATCCAGACTGTGCGGGGATTCGGATATAAGTTTTCCAGCGAAGGGGAACACGGTTAAGACCGGGCCCATGGATGCCCGCATTTTCGAACCGCCCCAATGCCCCCAAACTGCACCGGCCTGCGGTCTTTTCGTATGCGTTCGGCGGGGCGTCCTCCATTCGCTCCTGGTTGATCCCTCGTTGAGCGAGCCAACAACGGATACCTCCAACAGAATGCGGTCCGCTGCCGGTTGGGAGACCATGGCCTCTTCGGCTGTTCACGGGCCGATGTTTGTCCACGTTTCCCCACGAATACTCAGCACCGTAAAGAACCCGTTCTCCCCTCGGAATAGGAAAAGGCTCACCACATTGTCGGGACCTCGACATGACGGGATTTTGGCAATCCGGGGCAACCGAGGTCGGATGTGGACAGAACCGACCGGGGGCTCCGAGACTTTTTTTTGTAAAGACGGAAGAATCACGACGATTTTTAACTGGTTTTAAGGTTGACTTCCTATAATCATAGGGTGTCGCGGGCACCCGACGACCCGGAACGGGACCGCGAGGGCTCAGGAGTGAAACCGTCCTGTCGATGAGCGAAGAGGGTATCCAGGTGTCCCACGGTGATCCGGGTAAAAGGGGACAGAGATGTGAAAGACGCCGGAGGGGCGGCCATGATCGGCGGACGGGCCAGTCAGGAGCCAGGAATGGAGGAATGGAGGGAAACGAAAAGAATGGATCACGACAACAGAATAAAGACAGGCCGAAGGGCTGGAACGGGGATGGGTCGACGGTCCGCTTCCGGTCGAGTGGGTCAATGGTTGCTTTGTCTGGCGTTGTCGGCGGCTCTGTGGCCTTGGTATCCCGCGTCGGCGGCTGTTCTCGGAAAGGCCACCGTTTCGGCGGGCGGCGGTCATTCGTTGGTCTTGACCTCGGATCAGACGGTATGGGCCTGGGGGGACAACACCAACGGGCAATTGGGGGACGGGACGACGACGGGCCGTCAAACCCCGACCCCGGCCCAGGGGTTGTCTTCGGTTGCCCAGGTGTCGGCGGGTGAGAGCCACAGCCTGGCCCTTATGTCGGACGGACGGGTCTTCGCGTGGGGCAAGAATTCCTCCGGTCAATTGGGGAACAACTCCACAGTCGATTCCAATGTTCCGGTCCAGGTGCAGGGACTGCCGACCAATGTGACGGCGGTGGCGGCGGGCGGAAATCACAGCCTGGCGCTCACGTCGGACGGACGGATCTATGCGTGGGGGTCGAATTCGTCCGGTCAACTGGGAGACGGGACGACGAACAATGCCACTGCGGCTGAGCCGGTGGCGGGGTTGCTCATCGGGCTAAACCCTGTGGCGGTGTCGGCCGGAAAAGATCACAGTCTGGCCTTGATGCAGGACGGAACGGTCTATGCGTGGGGCGGGAACAGCTACGGCCAACTGGGGAATGGAACGACCACGGCGAGCAAAGTGCCGGTGCAGGTCACGGGGTTGGCCAATGTGGCGGCGGTGTCGGCCGGGGGATACGACAGTCTGGCCCTGACGTCCGACGGCTACGTTTATGCGTGGGGGTTGAATTCGTCCGGTCAACTGGGAGACGGGACGACGGCGAATCGCAATACGCCTGTTCGCGTGTTCAACGTGCTTTCCACCGGTGCCCTGTTGACCGACTTGCAACTTTCCGACGGATCCAACAACCCGATTGCTTTGATTCCCGGTTTTACATCCACCACCATGGATTACACGGCAACGGTGGGGGCGGGGGTCAATCAGGTTTTGTTGTATGCAAAGCCGGCAACCTCCGGAGTGACGATGACCCTCACGGTGAACAGCCAAAGTCCTGTGTCGCTGGCGGTGGGTGTGAAACAGTCGGTTGCTCTTAGTCCGGACCCGACGAACACGCTGAAAATCACGGTGATTCAAGGAAGTGTGATCAGCACTTATACCATCACCGTAAACCGGGCGAAGAGCAGCAATGCGAACCTGAGCGGGGTGGATGTGAGCCCGGGGTCGCTGAATCCGGTTTTTGATCCGAACGTGCTGACTTACACCGTGCAAGGGGCGGGACAGGCGAGCAGCCTGACGGTGACGCCTCACTTGGCGGACAAGTCGGCGACGGTGACGGTGAACGGCACGCCGACCGGGGATGGGCAAGCGGTGACGGTGCCCCTCAATCAAGGAGGCAACCTGATCCCGATCGTCGTGACGGCCCAGGATGGGGCCCAGAAACAGTACACGCTTTCGGTTAACGGAACGGTGAGCAACGCCGATCTCGGAAGTCTGACGGTCAGTCCGGGGACGCTGAGCCCGGCCTTCTCGGCGACGACCACGGCGTACACGGTGAACGTGGGCAATGAGGTTGACCACGTGGATGTGACCGCTTCTCCGTCGGATCCGAAGGCCATGATGCTCTGGAACGGCAGCGTGTGGAAGGCCGGTCAGGTGCAGACAGTGAACCTGAATGTGGGATCGAACACGTTTGCGTTTCAGGTGATAGCCCAGGACGGCACCACGAAGACGTACACGGTGACGGTGATCCGGGCGAAAAGCAGCAATGCGAACCTGAACGGGCTGGACGTGAGTGTGGGGACACTGAACCCGAGCTTTAACCCGAACACGCTCAGTTACACCGTGCAGGGAGCGGGGTCGATCGACAGCCTGACGGTGACGCCTCACCTGGCGGATCCCACGGCGACGGTGACGGTGAACAGTCAGCCGGTTCAGGACGGGAAGCCGTTCACGGTGTCCCTGAACCAGGGACCGAACACGATCTCGATTGAGGTGACGTCTCCGGACGGGACGACCCAGAAAGTGTATACGCTTTCGGTCAACGGGACGGTGACCAACGCCGATCTGCAGAGCCTGACGGTGACTCCGGGAACGCTGAGCCCGACCTTCTCGGGGACGACCACGGCGTACACGGTGAACGTGGGCAATGCGGTCGACCGGGTGGATGTGACGGCGGTTTCGCTGAAGACCGGTGTTTCGATGCTCCTGAACGGCAGTTCCTTGGTTTCCGGACAGGCGCAGACGGTGAACCTGAACATCGGCTCGAATGTGCTGTCGATCCAGGTGGTGGCCCCGGGCGGAGGGACGAAGACCTATACGGTGACGGTGTACCGGGCTCCGTCGACCAACGCCGACTTGGGGAGCCTGACGGTGAGCGCCGGGACGCTGAATCCGGCCTTCTCGGCGACGACCACGGCCTACACGGTGGACGTGGGCAACGGAGCGAACCAGGTGACTCTGGGGGTCGCGGCGGCGGTTCCGGGAACGGTGACGGTGAACGGGCAAACGGTCAGCGGCGGCAGTTGGACGAGCCCGACCCTGCAGGTGGGGGCCAACGTGATCACCATCGTGGTGACAGCCCAGGACGGCACGACCACCAAGACGTACACGGTGAC